>JBEKTR010000251.1:0-5334 GCA_049515835.1 Terriglobales bacterium | reverse complement strand
ATTCTGTTTTCCCCGACGCTCATTCATTGCCCCTTTTCGGCAGAGAAGATTTGGACTGCGACTTCGATTCCTGCGCGTGTCGTAACGATGCTCCAGAAGTATTTACATTCAATAATACGACGTTCAATGAACGCCGTTATAGTAACGACTCATTGCGGTTCAACCGTAACTTCAGGATTGGGTACGGGCGTTTCCAATTCTTTTTCGCGTTTGTCGCGGGCAGCCTTGTCGAGATTCGTGACTTGTTGCATTTCGGCGCGTGCTTCCTGCACCCGGCCTAGTCTTTGCAAAATTTGGCCACGAACATAATGAATGCTGGAGTTGTCTGGGCTTGCCTTCTGCGCGGCATCAATTTCCTTCAATGCATGTGCATATTTTTCTTCACGCTGATAGACCTTGGCTAACTCATAGTGCGAACTTACCATCTGTGGATCGAGTTTCAATGCGGTTAGCAGGCTCTTTTCTGCGTCCGCATCTTTCTGCTGCGCGAAATAAACCACACCGAGTTCCTCATAGTCATATGAGACTCCCGGCTCGACGGCAATGTCCTGTTGGAATTCATCGCGCGCATGGTCAAAATCCTGCTTCTTAAGATAGGAGAGGCCAAGATTGAAATGCAGATAGGGCAGCTTGGGGTCAGCTTTCGCGGCCAATTGCAATTCTTGGATGGCTTCGTCGTATTCATCACGATTCAAATGGGCTTTGCCCATCAGGAGATGGAACTCAGCAGAATTTTGTCCAATCTCGACGAGGCGGCTGAGGGCGCGTTGTTCGAGTTCGGACTGCTTCGCTTTGCCGGCGGCAATACCGAGCACGTAAAGATAATTCAACTGGTCCGATTCCTGTGCCCACAGCGGCTCCAGCGCGCTCGCAGCTTCAGCGTAGCGCTCGGTGAAAAAGTAGCAAAGACCGAGCAGATAGCGCGGTTGCAGGGAATTGGGCGCGTCTCTCACGACCGACTCAAATGGCGGAATCGCCTTCTGAAACTCGTTTTGCCGGTAATAGACCAGACCAATATTTAAGCGGATTCCCGCGACCTGGGGCGCAAGATGTTCCGCTTTGCGCAACATGTCGAGTGCTTGCGGCCACTGCTTCCTTCGCATGGCGATGACTCCAAGATTGGCGTAGGCCCCGGCGACTTGCGGATTGATCGCCAATACGGCGTGAAAATCGCGCTCGCCTAGTTCAAGTTGTCCGCCATTCAGCGCGTTCTCACCCTCCTCGAAAAGCCTTTGTGGGTCAGGGGTTTGAGCGACTGCTGCGGAACTGGTCGCGGCTTTTGGAGGTATATTTTGCGCGGTAAGCAAAAGGCTTGCTCCCGCGATAACGGCAAGAAGACCGAGCATTCTTCGCCACCCGCATTTTTTCATCATGCTTGACACCGGATACATCTCTCTGCTGTAGTGTCCGCCAGCGTATGCAGGAAATTCAAGTCGCTCAACTGCACGCCAAAATCGATTTTCTAAGTGGAAGGCCATGGTAACCATCCGGGACGTAGCCAAGGACAGCGGTTTTTCTTCGACCACCGTTTCGATTGTCCTCAACAACGCGCCATTGTCGCGTTACATTCCGGTTAAGACGAAAAAGCGAATCGAAAATTCTGCCAAGAAGCTCGGATATCGCCCCAACATCTTTGCCCGCTCGCTGCGCAGCAAGCGCACGCATACGGTTGGCGTGATGGTCTTCGACATGACCGACCCCTACTGCATCCCGATATTCCGCGGGATTGAGAGCGCGCTATACGAGGCTTCATATCTGCCTATTCTCACGGACGTGCACAATGATCGCGCACGCTTCGAGCGTTACCTCGAAATGCTCTTGGATCGTCGCGTGGAAGCTTTGATCGTGCTGGCCAACTGGCTGTTCGTAAATATCGACGTGCTCGGCGATTTGGAAAAGAGTAGCATTCCGACGGTAATGATCGGGCAGGAACTGGAGAACGATTCTATCAGTTCGGTTACGGTGGACAATGAGTCCGGCTCCCGATCTGCGGTTGAGCATTTGTATGCGCTGGGGCACCGCCATATCGCGTTTATTCGCGGCCCTAAAACTTTGGGCGACAGCGCACCCAGGTGGAAGGGCATTCGTACGTTTGCCAAAGCGCATCAACTGGAAATGGATCCACAGTTGATTGTTGATCTGCCGGAATCGCGCGACCCTGCCTCAAGCTTTGAATCCGGATTTAGCCTGACGAAGGAGTTACTTGCACGCAGCCGGCGGTTCACCGCTTTGGTGGCCTTCGACGATATGACGGCGTTCGGGGCGATTCGAGCGCTAAGCAAAGCTGGACTGCGCGTTCCGAAAGACTGCTCCGTGATTGGGTTCGACGACATCGCTGCATCTTCGCTGTACACGCCGGCTCTGAGTACTGTGAGCCAACCGCTTGATGAGATGGGCAAGCTTGCTGTCGGACTCGTGTCGGACGGCATCAATGCCGTACTCGAGAAAAAACCTGTGCCCGCTACGCACCGCAAGCTCACCCCGCGGCTGGTGGTGCGGGATTCAACAGCTAAGCGACGTTAAGGTCTCCGGGATTTTGCACTTGACAGGAAATCGCAAATAACGCACTATTCATACGTTTTAATAAAACTCTGGCCTGAATTCGTCTGGCAGGGTTTGCCGGTGGCTTGGCACCGGCAAATTGCGGTCCGTTTGAATATTCTGACTGGGAGTGACAATCTGATGAGAGCCCCGCTTTGCTGGCTAGGGATCGTCGTTTTGATGTTGGGCGCGACCGCGGCTGTTTTCGCGCAGGACACCGCTTCCATTACGGGCACGGTCACAGATTCCACCGGTGCCGCCATTCCCGGCGCGCAAGTTGCGCTGAACAATCCAGCCTTGGGCGCAAGTCGCGTTGCCAAGAGCAATGGCAGCGGCGACTATCTTTTCGCCGCTCTTCCGGTGGGTTCATACAACATCTCGGTGACCGCCAGCGGCTTCAAGAAGTATGAAGCCCAAGGGATCGTGTTGCGCGTGGGTGAAAAAGCGCGCGCCAATGTCAGCATGGCTGTGGGTGCAGCGAACGTCGAAGTGATCGTGCAAGGGGCCAATATCGCGCAGGTACAAACGCAATCTTCGGAGTTGTCGGGCAATGTGAGTGGCAAGGAAATCAGTCAGCTCCAATTGAACGGCCGAAACTTCACGCAGCTTGTCACGCTTGTTCCCGGTGTTAGCAATCAAACCGGGCAGGATGAAGGAACGGTCGGCGTGGCCGGCAACG
Source organism: Terriglobales bacterium (assembly GCA_049515835.1). Lineage (GTDB taxonomy): Bacteria > Acidobacteriota > Terriglobia > Terriglobales > Acidobacteriaceae > JAJPHW01. The sequence continues at coordinate 2,114 of JBEKTR010000251.1, read as the reverse complement.
TCGCCTACAGCATAAACGGCGGCCGCACTGAGTACAACAACTGGGAACTGGACGGCGGCGACAACATGGATAACGGCAGCAACACATCGCTGAATGTTTATCCCAGCCTCGATGCCATCGGTGAGTTCACAGTCTTAACCTCGAACTATGGCGCGCAATATGGCCGAAACGGGTCGGGCACGGTGGAAGTCGAAACCAAGTCCGGCACAAAGGCTTTCCACGGCGATGCTTACGAATTCAATCGTAACGACGACTACAACGCCCGCAATTACTTCCAAAGCTCCGTGCCGGAATACAAGAAGAACGATTTTGGATATACGATCGGCGGTCCGGTCTATATCCCCGGGGTTTACAACAAGAACAAAGAAAAGACGTTCTTTTTCTGGTCACAAGAGTGGCGGCGCGAGCGCGTGGCCGGGCAAGTTTTCAACGTAAACGTGCCGTCAACGCAGGAACGGCAGGGCAACTTCACGGATCAATGTACGCAAGGCGGTGATTGCCCGGTTGATCCGGCGACGGGCCAGCCTTTTCCAAACAACCAAGTTCCGTTCAATCCCAATGATCCCAATATTCAGGCGCTACTGGCTTTAATTCCAGCTCCGAACGCTGGTTCTGGTATCAATTCGTTCTACAATGCTTCTCCGATTCAACCCACGAACTGGCGGGAAGAGTTGGTTCGCGTTGACCACAACATTACATCCAATGAACGCATTACTTTCCGCTACATTCACGATTCGTGGGACACGGTGAATCCCACGCCTTTGTGGACGAACGCCGGAAGCTTTCCGACCATTCAGACTGACTTCAGCGGGCCGAGCGTGGGGTCAGTGTTGCGTTTGACCTCTACATTTTCTCCGACACTGTTGAATGAATTTGTATTTAGCTACACAACGGACCATATCAGTCTCACCAATGTCGGCGCGGTGAATCGCCCGGCGAACTCAACATTTGGAGATCTTTTCGGAGGCAACGGCGGCGGCATTATTCCGGGCATCAATCTGGTTTCGGTTTCGGCTTATAACGGTGGATTTGGTGAAGACCCCGGTTACATTCCGCAAGGGCCTTACAACTCGAACCCGACTTATACGTACCGCGACAATATGAGCAAATTGGTCGGCAAGCACAATTTGCAGTTCGGCGGGTATTTGGTGTTTGCGCAGAAAAACGAATTGGGCGGCGAGCTGGCCGCGGGCTCGACGCCCGGATACATCACCTTCGATGCAACTCTCAATCCCAGCACAACTGGCAACCCGTTTGCGGACTTGTTGACACAGAATATGTACAGCTTTGGCCAGCAAAGCCAGAAGATTAAGTATTACAATCGCTACAAAATCGTCGAGCCGTATTTCCAGGATGATTTCCACGTTACGAGCCGCCTGACGCTGAACCTCGGCCTACGCGTGAGTTTGTTCGGTACATATCGCGAGAAATATCACCAAGCATTCAACTTTGATCCCGCGGCGTACATTCAGGGCCAGACGACATATGCTGTCGCGACCGGCACTGTGACGGGCTTGACCCCGAACGGTGGCACACCATCGGTTGGCAATCTCCCGAATGGCATCGTGCAATGCGGTGTGACGCCGGGCATCCCGGTTAGTTGCATGCAGGGTCACTTATTCAATCCTGCGCCTCGCATTGGATTCGCATGGGACCCGTTTGGTGACGGTAAATGGGCACTCCGAGGCGGTTACGGCATCTTCTACGAGCACACCAACGGCAACGAAGGCAATACGGAATCGCTGGAGAACTCGCCGCCTTTGGCGACGACTTTAACGCAGTTGTTCATCAACGGTTATTCGAACATCGGAAAGGGCAGCACCGGTGGTCAAGGGCAACTTCCGTTGAACGTCGTTTCCATTCCGACCAAGGCGATTTGGCCTTACATGCAGCAGTGGCATTTGGACTTGCAGCATCAGATCGCTGGAAGCACTGTGGTGACCATGTCTTATGTCGGCAGCGTGGGAACGCACCTCACGCAGGTGAGCGAACTGAATCAGCTGCAGCCGGTGCCGCTGGGGTTGAATCCTTACGGCATTAACCAGGCTTTCAGTCAGAACGATTGCAACTCCATTACGAATATCAGTCCGACAGGAGTTGCTACTGCGACATTT
>JBEKTR010000250.1:0-5355 GCA_049515835.1 Terriglobales bacterium | reverse complement strand
TGAGGATGGCATAGGTATCGTCGCCGACATCGTATTCAATGTGCGTACCCGTATCGCGAACGCGATCCGCCCATATGGTGCGTCCATTTTTCAAATGAATGGTGTCAGCCAGCGATGGCACGACGGCCGACGACCATAGAGCACTCAAGAAACAGAAAAAAGTGATAGATTTTCGCACTTAGGCGCATTTTAGAAGCGTGCACGCATCACATACTAGGTGACCATGGTAATGGGGCGATTCCGCGGTCGAGCAGTTGGGGTAGCGGCGTGTTTGCTGGCGCTGACGGCGACGTTCTGCGGCCAAGAAGGCGTTGCATCTGCTCCAACTCCTGGCACGGGCGGCCCTGCGGAAACGCTTTACATGCAGTTGGGGGATGTCGGGCTCGACGGTTCGCGCGTGTTTCACATTCGGGATGCGTCGATTGATCGCGGCGCGGTTCACATCACGCTCAATGACGGCACCATCGCGTTCACCCAAGATGTTGCAGGCAAAGTGACGGGAGCGTTTTTTGAGGGGGACGGCGAAGTGCTGGTGTCTCCTCCGAATCGCGTGGAGCGCGCATCCATGGCGTTGTTTACCGGAGGCGCCATTCTTGAGGAAACATTTTCGAGTGCCTACTTCCGTTTCAACGATCAGGCGATGCCGCAATGGAAGAGCAAAGTTTCGCCCACGGATGTCGCGACGGCGTTCGTGACCCAATGGAATGAAACCGCGCGCATTCTGGCGCAAATGGACGCGCTGCGCCTGCTTCTCACCTTCGCGCAAGATTTGCCTCCGGCAAGCGCGCCACTGGCAACCGCCGAGCACTCGGATTCTTATCTGCATGCGCGCATTCAAGGACGCAAGCTGGGCAAGTTCGACGTTTATTTTGATACTCATTCGCCAGAACAAGTGCGCGTCACGCAGATGCGCACGATGCAAGAAGACAGCTATTACGACACGTGGACGTCGTTTGCGGTCGCGCAGTCAGGCCGCACGCCGGACGATCTGACGAGCGACACAGGAGATGGCGCCGCGGCCGATGAGATTCACATCGAGAAGTATAAGATTCGCGCGGAAGTGCGGCCGCCCACCGAATTGAAGGCGACGACGGAAGTGCAATTGGATGTGCGTACTGGCGGTTCGCGCACCATGCTGTTTGAACTGTCGCGCTTCCTGAAGATTGAACGCGTCGAAGCGGACGAGATCCCCGTGGAATTTATTCAGAATCCCGCGCTCGAAGGTTCGAAGCTGGCGGCACGCGGGGACGATTTGGTCGCATTAGTTTTTCCCAAGCCGCTGGCTACGGGCGAGCACATGCGGCTGCGATTCATTTACAGCGGCGACGTGCTGGCCGATGCCGGCAACGGGTTGTTGTATGTGGGCGCGCGCGGAACCTGGTACCCGAACCGGGGATTGGCGATGGCAGATTACGATTTGCAATTCCGTTATCCCCCGGCATGGGAACTGGTTGCAACCGGCAAAGAGACGCAAGAACTGGACGCGGCGACTCCCGCGGGAAACGATGAAGTATCGCGTTGGGTCACGGAACATTCCATTCCGCTCGCAGGATTCAATCTGGGTAAATATGTGCGGGCGCAATCTCACGCCGGGAATGTCGTGGTTGATGTCTATGCGGCGCGTGGAGTGGAAAAAACGTTTCCGCGAGGATCCAATCCAGGCATGGATCCGGGACACCCGCTGTTGGCCATGCCTGTGGTGCCGTCGCCCGCGAGAAATGCGCAACCCGTCGCCGATTTGGCGGCGAAGGCGATTGATTTCTTTGCGAGCCGGTACGGGCCGTATCCGTATGGGAAGCTCGCGATTACGCAGATGCCGGGAAACCTGAGCCAGGGCTGGCCGGGTTTGATTTTTCTTTCCAGTTTTTCTTTCCTCGACAATACCGAACGAGCCAGCTTGCACATGAGTGACGTGGATAGCGTGATGGACAAGTATCTGCTAGTGCATGAAACGGCGCACCAGTGGTGGGGCGACACGGTGACGTGGGCTGGATACCGCGACCAGTGGCTGGTTGAAGCTCTGGCCAACTACAGCTCCCTCATGATGCTCGAAAGTCTCGACCCGGCGGGATTCCGCATGGTGATGGAGCAATACCGCCAAAATCTGTTAGACACGAACGACGACGGCATACCGCTGACCAAAGATGGACCGGTGACGCTCGGTGGGCGTCTCTCGAATTCACAATTTCCGCACGGCTACGAAACCATCAGCTATGAGCGGGGGACATGGTTGCTGCACATGCTGCGTTGCATGATGCGCGATGCGGAACATGAAAAGAGCGCGTCCGCTGAACACAATGGGCCCGATGCGTTCCAGCGAACATTATTCAAACTACGCGAGCGCTACCAAGGCAAGCCGATTACAACGGCGGATGTAATGCGTGCGTTTGAGGCCGAGATGCCGCCATCGCTTTACTACGAAGGGCACAAATCCCTCGATTGGTTTTACCAGGGTTGGGTGAATGGCTCGGCGATTCCACGCTTCCGCGTGCAAAATCTCAAATTCACCGATCACGCAGCGGAGACTTTGGTGAACGGAACGATTCAGCAAGGCGAAGCGCCGGAAGATCTGGTCACATCCGTGCCGGTGTATGCGGTCACCAGTAAGAAGACAGTTTTTCTGGGGCGGGTATTTGCCGACGGTCCCGAAACGCCTTTTCATCTGAAAGCGCCAGCGGGAACGCGGAAGATTGTGCTGGATCCCGAGCAAACGGTTCTGACGCAGGTGAAATAGACCACTGCTATTCGCGAGGGCGATAGCGAGTGGCGAGCATGATTTGTTCAGGAATGCGCAGGAGCGGGACAACCCGCTGCAAAACTCCTGACTCCGCGCAAGAGCGGGGCATGCCATAGACGGCGCAGGTGGCTTCGTCCTGCCCAATGGTGAGGCCGCCTTGTTGGGCGATGGCTTGCATGCCGCGCAGGCCATCAGCGCCCATCCCAGTCATAATTACTCCCATCGCGTGGGCGCCGTAGGTTTGCGCTACCGATAGCATCATCACATCTACCGATGGCGTGTGCAGCATGCCTTCGGGCGAAGTGGATATATGAATTTCCGCGAGTGCGGGGGAGCGGCGGGCGACGGTCATGTGCTGGCCGGCAGGAGCGATATAGACGACGCCGGGCTTGACTGTTTCCTGATGGCTGGCTTCGTGAACAGACATTCGGCAAGTCTTCCCGAGCCGGCGGGCGAAGGGTTCCGTAAATCCCAAGGGCATGTGTTGAACGATCAAGACCCCAACCGGCAGATCGGATGGCAGAAGCGGCAAGACATCCTGCAATGCTTTTGGGCCTCCGGTAGATATGCCGATCGCAACTACGCTGGCGACTATGCCAGGTTCTTTTGATAGTGATGGTGCCAGGGCCGATGCGGGACCAATTGTTTTGGGGGGAGCAGAGGGCACGCGCCGCCTGCGGCGTCCGCTTTCGGCGGCGGCTTTTATTTTCGCAATCAGCTCTTCGCGAATTTTTACGATATCGAGCGAGCCGACGGTTTTTTGCTTGGCGACGCAGTCGAATGCCCCGGCTTCCAAGGCTTCGAGACTGGTCTCGGTTCCCTCTTCGGTTTCGGAACTGACCATGATGACGGGACGGGGATTTTCCTTCATCATGCGCTTCAAAATCTCCAGACCGCTCAAGCCGGGCATCTTGACGTCAAGCGTCACCACGTCGGGCTGAAGGGATGCAGCCAGCTCGAGAGCCTCAGGGCCGTTCTGGGCGGTTGCCCCGACGCGAAGATCGGGGTCGGACTCGATCATGCGGGTGATGGCGGTGCGCATGAAGGCGTTGTCGTCGGCGACCAGCACCTGAATGGGTTTCGAATTTTCGAGTGAGGTATTCATGTGAGCGCGTTAATTGGGATTGCGGTAAAAAGCGCCGACCAGCCGGTGCACTTCCTCCATGTAAGCTTCGAGTTCGAAGGTAAAGCGCGCCCAGTCGAAATCAAGCAGCGCTGGGCACTCCTGAAGCAAGACGGAAAAGCCGGGTTCTTCGATAAAGCTGACTTCCCGCGCTTCCGGATAGCCATAACCGAGGCCGCTCATGCGGCAAAGCAAATCGCTCAACGAAACCAAGGCGACGAGATCGCGGTGCGAAGTCGCGCCGGCCACGGCGTGATGACTGCCGATGACGGCCAATAAATCGGAGGTTAGGTGCCAGCGCGCGCCGACGATGCTCCCGGTTTCGCAGTGGTCCGTGCCAAGCACGACCGCTTCAGCTTCATGCAGGGCGATGCCCTGGGTCTGAGCATTTTGCACTGCGGATTGAAACTCCTGGGGCACAATCCAAAGATGGGCGACGATGCCAACATCGTGCAGCAGACCAGCGAGGTAGGCTTTCCCTGGGTCGGGATAGCGGATTTTGCGGGCGAACTCACGGCAGACCAGAGCGCAGCCAAGGGAATGTTCCCAAAAGGCCGTGGGATTGAAGTTGGCGGCTTTGTTGGGCATGAGATTCAACACCGAACAGGAGACTGCAATGTCCCGCATGCGCTGCATGCCAAGGGCGATGACGGCGCCGTGAATGGTGTCCACTTCTTTCGAGCGGCCGAAGAGAGGAGAGTTCGCCATGCTGAGGCACTTGGTCACCAGCGATTCGTCCTGGGAGATCAAGCTGACGACCTGCTGAAGCTCTATTTGCTCGACGGGGCGCTCGAGATAGCGCATCAGGGGCAGGAGGACGGCGGGGATAGTGGGCATCTGATCCAAATTCTTGAGCTTCTTGCTCAGGGACTGGGCCATCGCGCTACGTGGAGCATTTTGCATGGTAGCCGGATTCATTTTTCCTCCTTCACATAGGCGGTGGCCGAAGGCAGATGCACGAGCCGGAATTCATTGTTGACCCCGTAAAGCGATTCGGCGTGGCCGAGAAACAGGTGACCGTGTGGCAGCAGATTATCGTGGAAATGGCGAATAACCTGGCGCTTCGAGTCGAGATCGAAATAGATCAACACATTGCAGCAGAGGATGACGTCCATGCCTTTGAGCGCAGACATGCGTGGAGCGTCGAGCATGTTGACCCGGGAAAAAGAGACTTTGGCTTTGACCTCCGGGTTGACGCACAATTCGTCGCCGCGGGCCGTGAAATATTTCTGGCGAAAATAGGGTGTTACGTTGCGGGTGCTGTAATCGCGGTAGTTCCCGGCCTTGCAGTGGGCGATGGAGCGCTCATTTAAATCCGTGGCGACAATTTCGAACGTCCATCCCTTTAAGCGGGTGGGAGCTTCTTCGAGCAGCATCATGCTCAAGGTGTAGGGCTCTTCTCCGGTGGAACAGCCTGCGCTCCAAATACGCAGATGACGGCGCGCAGCCTTGGCGGGAGCGGCAACGATGTGGGTAAGGACAACAGTCTTCAAAG
>JBEKTR010000249.1:0-5413 GCA_049515835.1 Terriglobales bacterium | reverse complement strand
TCTTTATCACCGGTGATATTGCCAACGAAGATACCGTGGACACCTTGCGCCGCACCGGGGCTCCCTGTGTCGAGAAACCGTTCCGCGTTCAGCAATTCATTTCGGTCGTGGAGCAGACCATAGGAAGGCAGTCGCGAGTGCAAGTCAATGAGTGAAGATCTCCGAGTTCGGTTTTTGATTGTGGATGATGAGCAGACCATTCGACGTCTCTGCATGACCGTCGGTGCTGGACTCGGTTTTCTGTGCACCGAAGCCGACAGCGGCGAGAGCGCCCTCGCCTTGCTCGAAGAACAACCCGCTGACGTAATACTCACCGATCTCGTAATGCCGAACATGTCGGGTCTCGAATTTCTTGAACGTGTAAAAAAACTTCTGCCGCGCTGCGAAGTTGCCGTCATGACCGGGCACGGCTCGGTCGAAACTGCCGTGCAAGCCATGAAGTTAGGCGCGTATGACTACATCAGCAAGCCCTTTTCTCCGCTTGAGGAGCTTCGTCTTTTTCTTCGCCGCATGGCTGATAAAGTGCGTCTGGTTGAGGAAAATCAATTCCTCCGGGACCGCATGGATACCGACGCCAGTCTCCATGGCATTGTCGGTGCTTCGGCCAAAATTCAGGATGTGCTGCGCATGATTTCGCGTCTCAAAGACACGCGCACCCCTGTCTTAATCATGGGTGAGAGTGGGACGGGAAAAGAGCTGGTGGCGCGGGCAATTCATTTTCACGGCTCGCTCGCCGGCCGTCCATTTGTCGCCGTGGATTGCGGTTCTCTGGTGCCCACACTCATTGAAAGCGAACTATTTGGCTACGAAAAAGGGGCATTCACAGGCGCCGTCAAATCGAAGACGGGACTCTTTCAATCTGCGAACGGCGGAACACTCTTCCTCGATGAAATCGGTGAATTGCCTCTCGAATTACAGGCCAAGCTCCTCCGAGTTCTCCAGGAAAAAGAAGTTCGCCCGGTCGGCAGTAATCAGAAGGTTAAAGTGGACGTTCGCGTCATCGCCGCCACGAATCGCGATCTTGAGACGGAATACCGCAAAGGCACGTTCCGTAAAGACCTCTATTTTCGCCTCAACGTGGTCACCGTGAACATTCCCTCCCTACGCGAGCGCCGCTCTGATATCCCCATGCTCGTGCATTGGTTTCTGGAACGTTATGCCGAAGGCGAAGCGGTTCAGGTTAAGAGCGCCGCTATGAAAAGCTTGATGCAATACGATTGGCCGGGGAATGTGCGGGAACTCGAGAACTGCATTGAACGGGCCGTCGCCTTGGGCAGTCGACAAATCATCGATCTTTCCGACCTTCCCCCCGCTCTGGCCGTCGAAATGGGCCCGGAAATAAAAGACGCAAAGCAAGGTGCTCATTTCACTGCAAGCGAGTCGGGTTCCACCTCCACCGATCTCGAATCACTTGAGCGCGCCGCAATTCAACGTGTATTTGAGCAGGTAAAAGGCGATAAGGTATTGGCAGGCAAGATGTTAGGAATCAGCCGCGCCACGCTGTATCGCAAGCTGAAACGCTATAATATCGGTCTCGCCCCCCTTCCCCCCCTAAATGGGGAGAGGCATGCGTTGCAATAAGGGAAAAGGCGGAAGAAGCACCGAAAGACGGATTGAAATGGATTAGATTGAGACGGCGGTATCAAGATGAGACGACAATGGGTTGCGTCTCAGGCTCTTTCTCACTCCCTCATCTTTTCAAATCAACAAGTTGTATTTTTTCCCAACATGGGCTGCTACGTGCACATATATTCGTGCAGTGCGGTTCGGGTAACTGAGTCTCGCTAACCGGCAGCTTAGAAATCCCGACCGCGTTCGCAAATCTTGAGCACTACGTTCCTCCCCCTGAAACTAGAGGATTTTCCTTTGGCCAAAGCAGCGACAGCCATGGCGCGCTCGGGGAGGGCAAGCACGACCGAACTTGCCAAGTTTTTTCCCGACGCCACGCCCGTTCGCATACCTGTGCGGCTGACCCGCGTCAGCGACGGCGTTGCGACTTTTTCTGAAACCACGATGGTCGAGTTCGGCACCGCGAAGGAAGTTCTATTCGCATCCACGCTGCCGCTCGAGTATGGGGACTTGCTGCGATTGCAGAATTCCGATGGGACCCTCGACACCGAAGCCTGCGTGGTGGCGTTGCAGTATCACGGCGACCGCACAGTAGTAGCGGCGCGCTTTACCGCAGTTCTTGCAAATTGGATATTGAAATCATGACGACATCGATTAAGGAAACGAAGAACCCGGCTGAGCAGTGGCAGTCAGCACGAACCCTTTACCCTCTCTACTCCGCGCTGGCGCGCGAGTTTGTGATTGAGCTTCCAGCCATCGCCGATTTGGAAACCGGGGTGGACGTGCCTACCGCCGAAGCCATCGCCCAGGCCCAGGAATGGCTGCTCAGTGTGGACCGCCAGATTCAAGTCCATCAACTGCGGCAATTTTTGCAAACCACCACGCTTACCAGTGAGAGTGCGCTCGCTGCATTGTTGCGGCACCACATTGGAAAAGCGGAGCGTACGGATTCCGACCGCGACAAGATCGATTTTCTTCTGGTGCAATTTTTCTCCCACTGCGCTCCGCCACGGTTAGATGACGCGGAGGTGGATTTGGCCTATGTCGCCAACGTCCTACGCCCGGTATTAGGCGAGGCCAACCTCACCGTTCCTGCATGGCTTGCGCCGCTCGAAGCGTTAATGCAAGAGGCGAAACGCTGCCCCAACCTCAATACGCTCTTTACCAGCCGAGTGATTGAACGAGGAAGAAAGATCAAGACTTCATCGGGCGCCAACTTCTTTATGCCGGTCGCTCTGGTCGCCTTCACCCGTTCGAGTTTTCTGATGCGGCGTGTGTTCTTCCGCCTCATGCACCAGGACCTGAACACGATCCTCGACGGTCTTCGCGAACTGGAGCAGCGTGGCGTCGCCACTCTCGATTGCCGCAAGGCACAATTCTCGGCCGAAGAACCGATTGACCGGCTCCGCATGATTTGTAACTCCTGGAAAGTCATGTTTCAAGCGGAGTACTCTTCCGGACAGGCTCTGGCCATGCTCGTGGATTTGCGGACAGCAGTCGAAACCGCGCTTGCCAAGAGCGGCGTCAACACGAAAGCCGCAGCCGCGGGCGTCGCCGAGTTCGAAGTCCGCGACGACGGCGCTTCGGCATAAGCGAAGATTGCATCCCAGCCTCTCACCGGCCATGCAAGAAGAATCCAATTCGACGCAAGCTTCGGTCCTGATTGTTTCCGACGATGCTGCCTTTTCACGCGCACTAACTGCACGCTGGCAGAGCGAAGTCAACCTTCCCGCATTCACCGTTGTCGGTTCTGATCTTTCTCTTGGCGGTCTCGCGAAAAACTTTGACGCGGTCATTTTTGGCAGCGTGGACGAAAGCCGACTTCCTGCCGCAGTGAAAGCTGCGCATGCCTCGGGCAAACCGGTTGCCGTGGTCTGCGAGCGCGGGGCGAACCGCGCCGCGCAAACATTGCGGCCTCGCCCGCTCGTCATACCTCGCGCGGAGGGTTGGCTCGACACCGCCGTTCTTCTTCTCACCGAACTGCTGCGCCGGAAGGAAATTACTCACCGCGTTCATCGCCTGGAACTCGAAATCAGTCAATTGCAGCGGGACGCCACGCTTGGCCGGTACGTTCTTGAAATGCGGCACTCGCTCAACAATGCTTTGACCGCCGTGCTGGGCAATGCTGAATTATTGTTGCTCGAGCCGGGTGCATTGAACTCTAATGCACTGGCTCAGATGGAAACCGTGCGCAATATGAGCTTGCGCATCCACGAAATCATGCAGCGCTTTTCGTCCCTCGAAAAGGAGCTGAGCGTGATGGAGCGGCAAGCGGAAAAAGACAGCCGCGGCATGGCCCAGGCCGCTGGCGGGCACGGCTAGCGCCCTCCGCATGGCTTGGGTTCGCCGTTTGGCTAACCTGAGTGAAGAAAATCACGAACTAAGCACCAGAAGCAGATGTCCCCGGCCCGCGCTGTCCACTGCGACTCAAGCTCCGCGGGCTCGTCGGAAGAAACTCTATACTTGTTGGCGTGCGTCTGTGATGCTAGGTTAGCGCTAAAGAGCAGGGCGAACCTGAGGCGCCGGGCAAGGCCATGAAGGAGCAAGCACGCAATCACGTCAACCGCAAGTTAAGCGAGTCCGGCGAAACGACCAAGTCCACCGGCGCGGTCTCGGGCGAGTTTGTCACCGAGGCGTTCGAGTACGATGGTGGACGGCAGGTGACGGTGTACATTCCGCCGAGCCTGCCCCAAGCAATCGTCTTCGCGGGCGACGGGCAGCGAATCTCGAAGTGGGGCCGATTGCTCGAGAAGGCCGACGTACCGTCCACGATGATCGTCGGTGTACATGGCCTGAACGATGAGACGCTGCGGCTCCATGAGTACTCGCCGGGGTTTGATCCGGTGCGGTTCGCGGCACACGAGAAGTTTTTCGTCGAGGACGTTCGCCGATGGACGGAGTCGCGGTTTGGCGTGGCGCTTCCCACTGAACGTACCGCAGTGTTCGGTGTCTCGGCGGGTGGAGAACTGGCCCTCGCTCTTGGGCTTCGGCATCCACAAATCTACGGTGCAGTCTTCTGCGCCTCGCCTGGCGGCGGTTACAAGCCGCCTGGCGTTATGCCGAGTCCGCTTCCCCGCACATATCTTGTCGCTGGCGCCCAAGAGCCGTTCTTCCTCGAGAATGCGAGGAGGTGGACGGACGCGCTGCGCCATGCAGGCGCGGATGTTGTCATGAATGAGCGAGATGGATCGCACGGTGGCGCATTCTGGCGAGAAGAGTTCCCGCTGATGGTGGCGTGGGGATTCGGACGATGATGCGCAATCTTCATCGTGCCGTGACTTAAAATCAGATGTGAGCAAAATGCGCCGCGTCACTCCTTTGTTATGCTGTATTTTGCTTGCGTCCCTTTACGCCCAGGAAAAGTCTTCGTCTCTTCCTCCTTTGTCTTATCAGCCTTCGTTTTATCTTGGCTTCGATCGCAATAATTATCCTGGCGACGAAAATCTGAAAGCGCTGCATCAGACTTTTTCTTATATGAGCTACTGGCTCGGGCATCCGCCGAGCGCGAAGACAAATTCGTGGAAGGGAAAGCGGCGCAAAATGGAAGCGGAGGGATTCGGATTTCTTGTGCTCTTCAATGGACGCCCTTATGCACAACTCAAATCAGTTGTGAATGCAACGCGGCTGGCCAATTTGGACGCTGCGTCGGCCATATCTGCGGCGCATCGCGAAGGTTTCCCCGGAGGAACTGTCATTTTTCTTGATCAGGAAGAAGGCGGCCGCATGCTACCAGAGCAGAAAGCTTACATCTACGCCTGGGTGGATGCGGTAGACGCCAGCGGTTTTGCGGCAGGCGTGTATTGTTCAGGAATTGCCAATCAGGAATCGGCAACCGTCAGCATTG
>JBEKTR010000248.1:0-5427 GCA_049515835.1 Terriglobales bacterium | reverse complement strand
GCATCCTGTTCTTGCTAACAACTGGTGGGTTTGCATCGAAATTGCTCGGCGATGCGGGGATCGGTTGGCACATTCGCGACGGTCAGCAAATCTTGCAGTCTCACAAGATCCCGCGGGTAGATTCGTTTTCGGCCACGATGGAAGGCAAGCAATGGTTCGCCTGGGAGTGGCTCTATGACGCAGGCATCGCCATTGTCAACGATCGTGCCGGCTGGAATGGAGTTGTATTCCTCACAGTCTTCGTGATTGCAACAACTTTTGCATATGCTTTGCGCCGTGCGTTGCTAGCTGGCGCCACACTGCCCATTGCACTCCTTCTTCTTGCCTTTGCGTTGGGAGCGTCAAGCATCCACTTCTTAAGCAGGCCTCATGTATTCAGCTGGTTGTTTAGCGTCATCTGGTTTTCGATTCTTGATGCGGCCAGCGCGAACGGCGATCTGCGACTTTGCAGAAGTCTTTATTGGCTTCCGGCCCTCATACTTCTTTGGGCTAATCTGCACGGGGGCTTTCTATTTGGGTTGATCTTGTGCGCGATTTATCTGGTAGCCGGAGTGATTTCATACTGGACAGGCACGAATCCTGCGGCGCGAGAAAAGGCTGGGAAGTGGCTACGGCATTTATCTGTCGTTACTGCACTTAGTTTCCTCGTGAGTTTGATTAATCCCCATGGTGTCTCGCTCTATACGCATATTTACCACTATCTGGGCGACCGCTTTCTAATGGACCATATCGAGGAGTTTCAATCGCCAAATTTTCATGGCGTTGCCCAGAAATGTTTCGGATTATTGCTCCTGATCACTTTCGTGGCCCTTGCTGCCAACCGCGAAAAGATGCAAACCACCCATTGGATGGTAATTTTGTTCGCAGTATACAGTGGATTGTATGCATCGCGGAACCTTCCGGTTTCGTCATTGCTGATCGCACTGGTAATTGCGCCTCTATTATCGAGCGAAATTGCGGCAGCGGCCGAAAATGGCGGTTTCTTGGCACCTGTCCGCTCCATATTTCGTTCTCTGAGCGGCTTCTCAACGCGAGTGACTATGATGGAAACCCGCTTTCGCGGTCATGTCTGGCCCGTTATCGCAGTTGTATTGGGTTTGTGGATTTGCCTTCACAAGGGCGCGCTCGGTTCTCATCAAATGATGAATGCCCAGTTCAGTGAGTCCCGCTTCCCCACACGGGCTGTGCGATTCGTCGAAGAAGAAAATATTCATGAACCTATTTTCGCGCCGGATTACTGGGGCGGGTATCTCATCTACAGCCTTTATCCATTGAGTAAGGTTTTCGTGGATGACCGGCATGATTTGTACGGTTCGAGATTTTTCCGGGAATATCTCACAACCATCCATGTCGAACCAGGATGGAATGTTCTGCTCGACCGATTGCAGGCGCGCTGGGTCTTAGTTCCACGCGAATCTCCTCTGGCCAACATTCTCAAAGAGACGCCTGCATGGAAGGTGGTGTACCAGGATAAAACTGCAGTTTTATATCATCAAACGAATTGAGTGCGCTCTTTGTCTGCCTGACTTATCTCGTATCGATATCGAAACCAAGAATCACGTTCACTTCAACAGGCTGACTGCCGCGCATTGCCGGACTGAATTTCCATTCGCGCAGCGCTGCCACCACTTTCGCGGTCATTTCGGCGCTGGCCGGTTCTAACACGCGCAGGCCGCCGAGCAAACCCGTCTTATCCAAGGTGCACGCAATAATCAGCCGCGCCGGCATGAGTTTCGGAGGCAGATTTGTCCGGAGAGGTCGTGGTGAAGTCAGAGCTTGAGAATACGTATGCTGCGACGACGTTGGATCCGCAAATTGCATCACCGCGGTGCCCAGTGTCGTAGGGAGATAAATCGTATAGTTGTCCCCGGAAAGCTTTCCGTATAGATCGAAAGCGCCACCCGAACGGGAGGTCGCGACCACCGTGACTCCTTCTCCCAGGCTTCCGTTTTTTCCTGAACGCACTGGGGCCGAGGGCGCGGAACCGTTGGTGGTAAAACTAGGGAGCGTGACAATATTATTGCCTCCACCATGTACCGAAACTCCGGGCAATGGCGGGTTGGGGACGGTCCCACTACCGGCGCCACCTTTGCCAGGATAAGGAGAAATACCAGTCTTGGCATTCAAGTCGGCGGCGTGACCCGTTCCCGATGTCGTGGCACCCGGTGCGGTCCCCACGGGACCCCCGCCACTGCCAGTTCCGAAGTCAATTCCTGTACCGCCTCGGCTTCCACCGATTCCGGGTTTCGCACCCCCGGTGGGTGACAATGCTAGCGCGCCTGCCCCGGCCTTGTTGGGTACGGCTGGCGTTGCTCCCGGCTGCGCAGAAACGACAACTCCTGTGGTGTTGCCTGAGCTTGCGCTGGCGGCAGGGGCCGGCACTGCGCCGGCATCCAAGGCCGATGTCAATCCGCGAGCTGATGTAATTTTCCCGCTCGTTCCAAACGAAGACCCACTCGAGACGTTGGGTGGCGGCGGAACTACGGCTGTTCCCAAGGCCGCGATTTGTTGACTCGCGAGAGTGCTGCTCGGCGCTGTTACGCTAGGCGTAACCGGCGCGGCATTATTCCACTCGCCGAGTTTATGTGCCGAAGGCGACAGACCCGCATCCACGGGTGGTGGGACCGCCGTTGTGCTGCCTAGGCCGGCGAGTGCCCGCTGACTCTGTGGTGTTCCGTTCACTTGTACTGTCGGAGGTACCACTTGGGGACGCAGTTCTCCTGGCCCATAGCCTGGCCCAGTCTTGGCCAGATCACGCATAATTTGCGTAGGTGGGGGCGCGATTACGCTGGGCGCGGGCAACGTCAGCCTGGCTGTCGCATTGCTGGCCCTTTCTGGCGCAGAAACTGGCGGAGGCACAACTCGAACCCGCTGCGAGCCCGGCAAGCGCATGGGCAACCCATCGGCTTGAGTGGGACTCGGCGCGGGAGGGACAACGCTTGTGTCCAATTTGGGTGCAGTAAGCAGCGTGTCCCGACGTACATTGTTCTGCGGCGCTGGGGCTACGGGACTGGCAGCCATAGATGGTATTTGCCGGCTGGACGTTATACCTTGTGTCGGTACAGGCCCAGGAGTTTGCGCCTTGTAGGCAAGGAGATTTGCTACAGCTGCTTCGGATTGCGGGAGGTTCAATTTTGGGGCGTCCAACACTTTTTCCCGCAGCACATCGCCACGAACCACGCGAATCGCCTGTGTACGGTGAAACGCATGCAAACCGCCAGCCCGGCCCATTTGGCCAGCCGAGGCCCCGCCATTGTCCTCGGTTCTTGGTAGCTCGTCGGCTGAAAAGTAGAGGACGTCATACTTGGGCGGCGCGGCTGGCATTTTGGGCCGCATTTGCGCCAGCTTATCAGGCAGAATCGCCAAGAAAACCAGCAGCAGAAATTCCGCAAGGCAAACCAACGGCATATTCCGGTAGGGAAACAATCCGCTTTGCGCTTCGCCAGCGAGCGGCCGAGGAGATCGAGCGAGCGCCGGGCCGATTGCGGTAAGAAACTCCTGCCACGGAGACGGCCACTCAATCAGAAGTTGCAAGTCTTTGGTCTGAGTTTGCTCTTCGATTTGGAGTTGTTCGGTCAAACCGCAACCTCGGCCGCCCCATTCGCCACAATTTTAATTTTGTCACCGCAAGCCGTGCCAGTCGCGGAGATGCAGCCGGTTGGCAGCTCCAGGACGGATTTGGCGCGAGATAGCACCGGAGCAAACCGCCACGGTTTCAGATTGGCCTCAAGATGGATGACCTCGTCCTGCGAATCCAAGTAAAGAACGTCAATGGGAAAACTCATCGCGAACGTATGCACGCCATGACAGGGGGCAATCCAAAGACCGCTTCCAGTGGTGAAATCGTGCCTGGCTGTACCAATGAGGCCGCGCAATCGCGTCCAGTGGGTGAGGGCGGTGCTGAGCCGTGTGCAGAGATACGCTTGACGGGTAAGATTTAGTGCGTATCCGGCGGTAGCAGACAAGGTCCTCACTCCTTGATTGTAACTTCCAGCTGCTTCTGCCTAATGCTTCGGCGACAGGGTGCGAATCAGCTGGATGATCGCGGGCCCCAGAGTGACGAAGATAATCGAAGGCAGAACGAACAGAACAAGGGGGATGACCATTTTGATGGTAGTTTTGGCGGCCGCTTCTTCCGCGCGCTGCCGTCGTTCGGTACGCAAAGAGTCGGAGTGAACACGTAAAGCCTGCGCCACACTGGTACCGAAGCGGTCGGTTTGCACCAATGTGCCGACCAGAGATCGGATGTCTTTTACACCGGTGCGGAGGGTGAGGTTCTTTAACGCCTCAGCCCGAGGCTTGCCGGCGCGCATTTCCAGGTTGACGAGATAAAATTCCTCGCTGAGTTCCGGATGGGCGTGATGCAGATCCTGCCCCACGCGCTGCATCGCTTGATCGAGGGCAAGGCCAGCTTCCACGCAGATTACGGTCAGATCGAGCGCATCGGCGAGGCCGAGCGTGATGCGATGCTGACGCTGACGGATCAACCGCTTTAAGATGATGCGCGGGATAAAAAAGCCCAGCCCCCCTATGCCAACCATTAAAGCGAGATTGAGTTGAGGCGAGACTGCCAGCACGATCAGCATTCCTAGCAGGGCTAGGGCAACTCGGCTACCTACATAAAAAGTCAGATGTTTGGATTCGCGGTAACCGCCTTCAATTAACCAACCGCGGGTTCGCGAGACCTCGCTGGGAGAAAGCGGGATGGCTTTGCTGAGTGGATCCAGCGCTTGCTCCAGCCGTTCCCTCAAGGCCCGCTTCGGTTGCTGTTGAATTTTTTGGAATCCTAAGGATCGTAAGCGCGACCCAATCACCGACGACGGCGCATAGACCGCAGCCCCAAAGAAAAATACTGCCAGGGCAATGGTTAGAAAAACGATAACTGTGAAAATCAGCGCCATAACTCAGACTTGTATACGAATAATTTTGCGAATTACAAAATAGCCGATCGTTTGCAAACAAATGCCAGCCACCAAAAGTGTATGGCCAATCGGATCCGTGAACAACGGTTGAATAAATCCCGGATTCATCGCCAGCATGGCAACCACGATTAGAGGAGGCATGCCCATCAACAGCATCATGGTAAGCCGCCCTTGTGCGGTATAAACCTTTACTTGCCGCATGATCTTGAACCGTTCCCGGATTACATAAGATAGGTTATCGAGAATTTCGGCCAAGTTTCCACCAGTTTCGCGTTGCAGCATGACCGCGGTAACAAAGAATTTCACATCAACTAGCGGTACTCGATCGGTCAGATTCAATAAGGCATCGCGGACCGGAAGGCCGAATTTCTGTTCTTCGTATAATTTGCGGAACTCCGACGCAACCGGTTCCGACGTCTCGGTGGATATCATTTCGAGGGCAGTGGTAAAAGCGTGTCCGGCACGAACAGCGCGCGCCAACGTGTCAATGGCCTCCGGGAAGAGT
>JBEKTR010000247.1:0-5432 GCA_049515835.1 Terriglobales bacterium | reverse complement strand
AGAAAGATGGCATCGTGGTCAGCGAGGTCTATCCGTTTATTACCGCGACGAACTTTGGCAAGAACAGGATGGGCAATCCGTCTGGAAGCGGGCCGGCGGCGAATTACGCCGAAGGAGACAAGCCCGAATATGTTGCCGGGCTGATCGTACAAGCGATCGAGGAAGGTGGAGCGCAGTACTTCGCCAACGAGCGGCTGCGGAAGATGGCGGGTGCCTGAGTTAGGCGAAATAATACTCGCGCGATAAGATTTGGAGATCATGCCGGGCAACATCTTTTTGCAGGTCGCGCTGAATGGCGAGCGGATTCATCCTGCGGCGCCACGAACGCCAGAGACAATTGCAGAAGCGGCACGCGCGTCGGTAGCCGCTGGTGCGCACTCGGTCCACGTGCATGCCTTTGACGAGGCGGGGCGCGAGACGCTCGACGGAACTGCGTGCGCGAAAGTTCTGCGGGCGATTCGCGCGGTGTGCCCGGAGACTCCAATTTCGTTAACCACGTTCGCAGCGATTGTCAGCGATCCAGCAGAGCGCATACGCATTGTCGGTGCATGGGAAGAGATGCCAGACCTGGTCACGGCGAACCAGGGCGAAGAGGGCATTGTTGAGCTGTGTGAGTTGTTGATATCGCGAGGCGTTGGCATTGAAGCTGGGTTGCTGACGGTCGAAGATGCTCGGGCTTTCGTTCGTTCGGGATTGGCCGGTCGCTGCCGGCGAGTATTGATTGAGCCGCTCGATTCCGAGGTTGACGTCGCGCTACGCCATGCGGCGGAGATGGAGGAGATTGTGGTCTCCACGGGAATTACTCTCGAGCAGGTTCACCACGGGGAAGGCATCGCATGTTGGGGAGTCAATCGGCGGGCGCTTGAGCGAGGGCATGGCATCCGCACCGGATTGGAAGACGTCACGCTGCTGCCCGATGGCACGCCAGCGCGGGACAACGCAGAATTGGTTGAAGCCGCAGTGAGGTTGGTGCGCGAGTACTCGTAACGCCTGCCATGTTGCAAAACCGCGACGGCATGGCGCCGCGCGCGGCGAGCAGGTGCGAGAGCCTGCTTTTACCGGCCATCACAAAAGAGATTTCTCACCGCTAAAACGGGTTCGGATTGACGAGGTCCATAGGGCCGTTTGGTCCGAGTCGATCCCACCCACGCAACTTATGTTCACTCATCACTGAAACTAGAACCCGCGAAGACTACACTTACCCCGTGAATTTCAATCTTGCATGTGGGTACAAGCGTGGGTACAATCAATTTAGAGTTCAGTTGGGATGAAGCTAAACACGCGTGGCTTTTCGCGACAAGAGGAATCGATTTCTCGATCTAGCCAAAGGACTGTTTGACGGTCGTCCTTTGCTAACGGTGCCGAGTCCACGCAAGGACGAAGAGCGGTTCCTGAGCGTTGGGTTGGTTGACGGTAAGTTCTTCACACTCGTCTGGACCCGTCGGGAAGCCAAGATACGATTGATCACGCAAGGAGGGCGAGGGATGCGGAAGAAGAGCAATATCGTGCACTACACAATGGATGGGATCAAAGCCAAAATTGCACGTGGCGAAAGCAAGATGGACTGGAAAAAGATTGATGAGATGACGGAAGAGGAACTCGAAGCCTCCATCCGCGCGGACCCCGACGAGCCCCGTGAAGAAGAGATCGACTGGACAAAAGCCGTGAAGGGCATTCCGCCGCACGTTGTTAAAGACCACATCAACATTCGCATTGATCACGACGTGCTCGCGTGGTTCAAAAAGCAGGGCCGGGGATACCAGACGCTCATGAATAACGTGCTGCGGGCGTTCGTGCAAACGCGGCGGGCGTCGAAGTAGCAAAAGACTACGATTCTACGGGTGCCCCACCCTTGTCACGGTTTTTGTGACAGGGTGGGGTTTTCCTGTTCAGATGTCACAGCTTAAACATTATTTCCGCAATACGATGGCGTCATGCCATGGAGTCTTGAACGTTTTCAAGAAGCTCGCTGCCTGCATTTCATTACTTTCAGTTGTTATCACCGTAAACCGTTGCTTTCTCCATCGGCTCGCGACATTTTCGAGCAAACGCTTGAGCGCACGCGCCAATGGTATGGCTTCTACATATCCGCGTATGTCGTTATGCCGGAGCATGTTCACCTGCTGGTCAGTGAACCGGAACGCGCAAAATTATCCGTTGCACTGCAAATGCTGAAACAGAATGTGGCCAAAGAAGTAAAGTCCCAACTGCCCCACCCTGTCGCAAAAAGCGCGACAAGGATGGGGCACCCGCGCGCTGGGTCCCATTTCTGGCAAAAGCGCTATTACGACTTCAACGTTTGGAGCGAGGACAGGTTCGCCGAGAAGCTGGCTTACGTCCATGCCAATCCAGTGAGCCGAGGATTGGTGGAGCATCCCGAAGACTGGCCGTGGAGCAGCTTTCGTCACTACGTTTCAGGTGTAGAAGGCGTCGTCGAAATCGAGTCGCAGTGGACCGCGCGGAAGAGAGAACAATTAGGGATCGTGCCTGAGATCGTCCTTCGAAAATCGGGATAGTAGAGAAAATGAGGACATGCTGTGAGGGTGCTCGAACCCGCTATTCAGGAATTGGCCCCGTGACTTTTGCGGCGTGCTCACGAGCATCACCCCACGAACGGGAATAAGGCGCGCCTAGGATTGGGTCAATTGCTAGCTCGCCCTTCGAGGCGCGCGCGAAAAGCTCGATTGGTTCAGAGTGGATTATCGCGGCCGTTCGATTAAATGCGGTCGTCTGGGAGTAGTGGTATCGAAAATGCGGGTTTTGTTCGCGCCTAGCCAGAATGACGGCCAGAGTTGTCCGCGATTGTGTCGCCGCCTCTCGAATTGCTGCCCTAAGCTTGACCGGATCTGAGGCTCGAAGATCGAATGGAAGCTCGACAAATACAACCTTCCCAAAATGCTCTGCCGTCGTTTTGGTCTGATTAAGTTTCTTTTTAAGCTTTGCTGTGAGCCGCCCGAAATCGTTTTGTTTAATGCGGTGCGCTCCGAATCTTGTAAACAGTCGTACCGCTTCGTACTCGTGAAATCTTTCGCCGCGTATGAACCTCTCTGTAACATCGTCGCGGTGCCTCGCTGAAACCCAGCAGATTCGTTGTGCCGAGTCCCAATCAGTATCTCTCACCGCCACAAGCCTCCCGTCAACGTTGCGGAACGGTATCTGTTCCGAAGTTCCGGTCAGTCTTTCGAAGAGGACCGACGTTGGGCCGTCTTCTTGTTCACTCGGCAGTCTCGAATTGCGAACGTCAGCCAAAGCCTTACGAACCAACCGGAGAACAATATTGTAGGTACGTCCCACTAGCGGTTCGGTGGAGCGAATTTTTACGCAAAGAGGCACGGGCGATTTCTTTGCGCCATCGCTGATGCGGTTTGTAAGGCTCTCTAGCAACGCAGGTGAATCTGTGATCTGAGGCGATCGCCCCAATCGCGCACACTCGCATGGGATCTTGTACTTGGCAGCATGAATCGTAAAATCTCCAATACTTTTTGAATCTTCGTGATTAAGTCTAACCGTTTGGGTGCCGCGACAAGATCTCTTAACTCTGGCGGCCATTGCGAGCTCGAAAAACGTCGGCCAAAAATTGTCATTTATAAGTTTGTAGACTTTGTCGGGCAGAGCAGGATCGGCTTGGAATTCTCTAAGATACGAAGCGAGCTCCATTACCTGAATTATGTGTCGGTCGACCAACGCAGAAAAAAGCCATTTTCTCAGCGGATTCGTTTCGTCATCCAGGACATGCACCGGCGTCGAATCGTGGATCAATATCCGTTCAAGGTAGTTAGCCCCGAGAATTCGCTTTACCAACGCAATGCCGTCTTCCAAAAAGCCGACTGGCAAGCCTAGGTCCTCGCGTCGGCCATTCGCTCGTCGAATCCATGCGTAGAGCGAGCTATCCAGTTCGGGCATTACTATGAGATTATCGCCAAGGACTATGGTGGATACAACACATTCCGGGCTCACGTCGGTCGATCGTGTAGCGCTTGTCGGTCTCGTGGTGGCAATTTACGGCGGCATTCTTTCAACGATAAATTCCGTTGTTCAGGTAGTTGCCTATCGCAAAGATCGTGCCGACGTAGTGTTGAAAGTACGGTCGAATATGATGACAACGAGCGATCGACGGTATGAAGGTATGAAACTAACGCTCGTCACCGCGACAAATCGAGGCAAGCGACCAGTGACTATAGAAGGGTTTTCGACTAAGTTGCTTGATTCGAGAACAGAATTTCTTCTAATGGATATCCGTCCCCCAATTCCTTGTGAGATCACTGAAGGAAAATCAGTGACTGCCTATGTCAACGAAGCAAGCGCCAACCGAGAGTATGTCGAGTGCTATTACGTTTGGGACAGCGTCGGCCGTTATTTCCGCGCCCGCATGGTTCCATGGCCCAGGAGCCTTTGGTCCCGATTCAGGCGAAAATACTTCCCTGTCCTCAGGGAAAAAAGCTGCGATTGAACCTTTTCTCCGGAACAGATAGTCACTTCCCAAATGCCCCAAACATCTTCTCTGCGTTGCCGTGGTAAATCTTTTCGAGCACGGGGTCGGGTAGGGCCATGCCATAGATTTCCCAGCGGCCCTGGCCGGGATATCCCCAGTAGTCGAAGTATTCGTCGGCGGTTTCGAGCCAGCGGAAGTGGTTGCGATACATCTCCTCGGTGACTTCGTTGTCGGTGCCGAACATGATTCGGTCCTGATACTTCAGAAAGAACTCGCGGGCGCGGCGGGGCTGGCGTCCGAGTTCGGCTTCGCGCGCGCCAAACTCGACCATGATGTTGGGAAGCTTATCTAAGAGAGAAGACACGTAGTCGAGGTTCTCCGGCCAGTTGGCCATGTGCAGCGCCACGAACTGAGTGTGCGGATGCTTGGCGAACATGCGGTCGCGTTGCGCGAGCAGCACGCCCTTGGTGGGGAATTGCGGACCGTCGAAACTCCAGTCGGGATGCTCGGTGAGTTCTTCATAGCGTTCGTTGCTGCCGTCTACCGGATGGAAGAACGCTTCGGGATCGCTGGTGTGAATGAAGACGGGAATGTGCAGGCGTCCGGCTTCTTCCCAAATGGGATCGAGGCGAGGGTCGTCCACGGGGACGAGCTTGCCCGATTTATCTTTCACGCTGAGGCCGAGATCTTTTAGACACTTCAATCCGCGTGCGCCACGCTTCACCGCGTCATCAAGGTTGGCGACCGCTTCTTCTTTGAAATTGGGATCGTCGATCTTGCTGTAATCAATTTGCGCGAAGACCATGAAGCGGCCGGGATAAGGCTTCACCATTTCGTCGATGACGTGCTGCAACTTGTCTCCCCACATGCCGGTGAGAATGACGATGGTGCGGACGTTGGTGTTGTCCATGACTTCGACCACGCGCTTGGGGTCCATGTGTTCGTCAATGCGGGCGGCGTCGTTGACGTGATTATGGACGTCGATGACGTAGAACTTCGC
>JBEKTR010000246.1:0-5463 GCA_049515835.1 Terriglobales bacterium | reverse complement strand
CGCTCCGCGAAAATCTCCGCCAGCGGACGAATGTCCGTTGCCGGACTCGACTCTTCAAGGGAGCGCCATTTCATAAGGCGCCTATTCGTTCCAGACGTTTCAAAATACCGTCCTCTTGGTCGTCATCGCGTATTACAGAGACGTCAGGCTCCCCCGGCTTTACTCTTACTAAAATTCTTCTCCCACTGGGGAACCTCTGCATGTACTCAGATGCCGACCCAAAGCACGGCTCTGTGTGAATCCCAGTGTACAGTTCGTCCTGGAATCGATACGAGTAAACAACCTCCACTTTTGTGCCGCCGTATCCGTTGGACTCGGTCGGATCCGCAGTCACAGTCGCTTCGGTGGAGGACCATTGCTTGCTTCCGCGAGCCTTCCACCAATTTGAAAACGCTCGAACAAAATACCCGATGAAGATATCAATGACGAGGCCACCCAAAGTTCCTCCTCTGCAGCGGAGCATTCCAACTCGAAAATACTCGTCACATGCCCGGAAACTTCATCCCAGCCAGTTTTCTTCCAAAGCTGGCCTTGCTCATGTCTTTGAACATCTTGCGCATTTGTGCATATTGACGCAGCAGATTGTTCACTTCCTGCACGCTCGTGCCCGAACCACGGGCAATTCTCTTTCTGCGGCTGCCATTAATGACTTCATGATGGATCCGTTCGTGCACGGTCATCGAACTGATAATGGCCTCAATTCGATTAATCTGCTTTTCGTCCACTTTGTCAGCGTGCTTCTGCATTCCGGCAAAGGGCCCGATGCTGGGTAGCATCCCCATGATGTTCTTGATCGACCCCATCTTCTTTACTTGCTGCAATTGGTCACGGAAATCTTCGAGCGAAAAACCGTCCCCACTTAACGCGCGCGCAGCCATTTCCTGCGCTTTTTTCTTGTCGACATTCTGCTCGGCGCGCTCGATGAGCGAGAGAATGTCGCCCATGCCGAGGATGCGCGAAACGATTCGATCGGGATGGAAGGGCTCCAGCGCATCGTACTTTTCGCCCACGCCAATGAACTTGATTGGCTGACCTGTGACTTGGCGAATCGATAAAGCCGCGCCGCCGCGAGCATCACCATCCATTTTTGTGAGAATGATGCCGGTCAGAGACAGTTTCTTGTGAAATTCATCGGCGGAACGGACGGCGTCCTGTCCGGTCATCGCGTCTGCAACAAACAAAATTTCTGAGGGATTCAGCAACTTCTTCAACGACTGCATTTCGTCCATCAACTGGTCGTCAATGTGCAATCGTCCGGCAGTGTCAACAATCAGCACGTCCGAGCCGGTAATCATCGCCTCTTTGCGCGCTTCTTTGGCGAGACGCTCGACCGTCGCCGTGTTTGCTTCGACGTTGGAGCCTTCGTAAATATTCGCTTTTATCGCTTGCGCGACAACTTTCAACTGCTCCCGCGCTGCGGGACGATACACGTCCACCGAAACCAACAGCGGCCGGTGGCCGCCATTCTTGAACCAGTTCGCCAGTTTGCCCGAAGTTGTGGTCTTGCCCGAGCCCTGAAGACCCGCCATCAATACGACGGTCGGCGGCTGAGAAGAGAACTTCACTTTCGCGGTATCGGTGCCCAACGTGGCCACCAATTCATCGCGGACGATCTTAATGACCTGCTCACCAGGCGACAGCGCAGTCGCCACTTGCTGTCCGACCGCCCTTGCCTGAATGTGATCGATTAACTCCTTTACCACCTTGAAGTTAACGTCGGCTTCGAGCAGGGCCAGTCGCAGTTCGCGCAGGGCTTCGCCAATATTCTCTTCGTTGAGAACGGCCTGCCCGCGCAGGGATTTGAATGTCCGTTGTAGCTTTTCTGAAAGATTCTCAAACATAACGAAGTTTCTATTTTAGCAGCCGGTCGCCTCAACCGCCGCAAGCTGCCGCAGACACAAAAACGGCGCCGAATTGCTCCGGCGCCGCCCACATCACTAATTACGCATTCAGACTACGGAGTGCTGCCGTAAATCGCATAGGCAGACTGCGTGCCCGTGAACGTTTCCCAGACATTGTTGTTTCCGGTCGCTGCGAAAGCAACCGTTCCTTGGCTATTGTTGTAGGTTTGGTCCCAAACGCCGTACAGGGTCTCTGACGAGCTGTCCCAGCCGACCACCACCCAGTATTGAGTGCCGGCCGTTACTGGGATGCCAGCCTTGTCGGCGAGCGTCACTAGAGTGCAGCAGGTTCCGAAGACGCCGGCATTCTGTGCATTCCAAACTTTAATCGGTTTTCCAGGCAAGCCGCCTTCATCGGTAAAGACTGCAACGGCAAAGGAGTTGCCACCTTCAACGTACCCCAATCCGAGTTGAAGACCCTCAATTGTGGAGTTCGCTGACGGCGTGTAGGGTTGTGCGATCGCTTGGTCGAAGCCGAGTACACTCTGCGGCCCGGCAATTGTCCAGCCTTGACCTTCATTGTACGAGTCGGTCTTTGGTCCAAGGTTGCTGTAAAGGACTTTAACGCCCGGTGGTGGGGCAGGCGCCTGGTGTACGATATTCGAACCCTTAGCGATGGACTGATGCGCTATCGTCTTGCCGTCAGCCGCAAACAAGCTGGCGCTAAGCGTTAGCATACCGATACTGAGCAACATGCATGTCTTCTTCATCGTTCCTCCTGGGATTGTACAAACTGCGATCTGGCCATCAATCGAATTCCAACGGCAAAGCTAGAGAGAACCGCGGGACTCACCTGAAAACCTTCTCGCAGGAATGCACAGGATTGTACGCTTAATCGCCCACTCGTCAACAACAAAACGGGCGCGGGAAGCCAGTTTTCAAGGATTAAACACGGAGCAGGTGAAAACAATTGCACACTGCCTAGGTAGAACCATGTAGAAGAAGTCTAAGAAAAAAATTGTGCGGCAGCGGCCACCGTATTGCAGTGAATCTCGACCGTGTCTTCCACGCGGCGCGCATAGCCTCCGGCATATGTGACCATCACCGGAATGTTTCTCGCGCGGGCCACTCGGAATACCAAATCGTCGCGCTTTTGTAACCCTTCCATCGTCAGCGCGAGCCCGCCAAGTTGGTCTTCTTTGTATGGGTCCGCGCCAGCGATGTAGCAGATGAGATCTGGAGAGAATTGCCGCAGCCCGGAACTCAACGCATTATCGAGCCATGCGAGATAGGCGTCGTCGCCGGTGCCGTCCGGCAAATCGATGTCAATCGAAGACGGCGGCTTGTAAGCGGGATAATTGTTGTGCTGATGAAGAGAGATCGTGAAGACGTCGTTCGATCTTTGCGTGGATCGTTGCGCGATGGGATTCGAGGGCAGGACATCTGCGTTTGCCTTCGCACCGGCGAAGATCGCCGCCGTTCCATTGCCGTGATGAACGTCGCAATCTACGGTCATGGCCCGGGCGATTTTTCTATCACGCTGCATTACGCGGATCGCAACTGCAACATCGTTAATCATGCAGAAGCCTTCTCCATGATCGGGAAAAGCATGATGAAACCCACCGCCAATATTAATGGCAACTTTGTCTTTAAGGGCGTGTTCGGCTGCGAGTATAGACCCGCCGGCAGCCAGCCAGAATGCCCGTACCAGTTCCTGTGAGAAGTGAACTTCCAGCTCCATTTCTTCGCGCGGCGAGAGCGTACCCGTTTTCAATTTGCGAACATATTCCCTTGTATGGACCAGAAGAATATCTTCGTCCGAGGCCGGCTGCGGAGTCAGAAAATCGTTCCCTTCCGCGATATTAGTTTCGATTAATCGATCATGAACGCGCCTATATTTCTCCGCCGGAAAGACATGTGCGCCGATGGGCAAATAATAATCGTCGCTGTAGATGAGTTTGAAAGGCAGCATGGCCCAATACTAACCAAATTGTCATCCTGAGCGAGTATTGGTTCACGAAGTGAAGCAATATGAAGCCGAAGGACCTCACGTCTGCGTAAACATGGATCGGCCTGTCGAGGAATTTCTGTGTGAAATTCTAAGGGTGCTTCTTCTTGGGCAGGGCGGGTGTCACGATGGTCCTTCGTATCGGCACAATCGCGCCCTTCGAGGGATCGGCCGCCGCGCTGGCGCGTGACAGCACTTCTTCCTGAATATATTTCACGAAATCCTGAATCTGGCGCTGCATTTCTTCCATGCGCTCGCGCATTTGGAGAATGATAGCCATCCCGCTGATGTTCACCCCCAAATCGCGGGCCAGCGACAAAATGAACTCCAACCGTTGCAAGTCTTCGTCGGTATAAAGCCGGGTATTGCCTTCGGTTCGCGACGGCTTCAACAACCCTTCGCGTTCGTACAGCCGCAGCGTTTGCGGATGGATGCCATACATCTCGGCAACCGCCGAGATCATGTAGGCCCCCTTGGATTTCCGCTTAGTCACAGTTCTGCCTCATTCTCGATTCTAGAGCATCCCGCTCATTTCTCGCGAACTTGCCAAACCCAACCCGCAAATTCGCATCCAAGTGCCGGAGGCTAACCATGGACGAAAATAATACTGTAGATGTCATCAAAGATCTCATCGAGACCTGCCGCGATGGCCATAAAGGCTATCAAGATGCCGCTACTCATGCAAAGCGGTCCGATCTCAAGACGATCTTTTACGAGGAGGGTCTGCAACGGGGTCAATTTGCGGAAGAACTTCAGGCGGAACTCCTTCACCTCGGTAAGAAAGACGAAAACGTCTCCAGTTCGGTGGGAGGCGCTCTTCATCGCGCTTGGATCGACACCAAAGTTGCTCTGGGTGGCGGCGACAAGACCATTCTCGAGTCAGTCGAGTCGGGCGAAGACTCTGCCAAGGAAGCGTACAAGAAGGCCCTCGCGCAGCCTTTGCCGGCAAATATTGCCGACATCGTTCGCCGTCAGGCCAACAGCGTGCAGCAGGCCCACGACAAAATCAAAAGCTTGCGTGATCAGGCGCGAGCCGCCTGATCTACCCTAAACAATAAAGGGGACCGAAATTCTGGTCCCCTTTGCTTTTTGCGGTTCGGATATTTATTCCTGGGTTTGCGGCTCCGGATTGCCTGCCAACCAACCCGCTGGCTTGAGCAAGCGATTGACTCCATAAGCAACTACGCCCAAGCCAATGAGGATCGATCCGAACTCCAGCGAACTCATATTCCAGACAGATTCGTGTTCGCTATGAATCAAGTCGAAGGCCAGCATCAGCACCGGTGGCAGGCCGATGGCAAATGCTCCGAAAATTCCTCCCGGTACTCGGAACGGTCTCTTCAATTCCGGCTCGCGAACACGTAAAACCGCCAGCGCCGCAAACTCAAGCAATAGGCTCAAGCCGTATATAAGAATGTCGAGAGTCACCAGTCGCTCGAAACCGAGCAGCAAGCAAGGCGCCCACAAAATCGCCAGCGCAATGATCGAAACCCACGGGGCCCGTGATTTGGGATGCAGCTTGGCAAAAATTCCCGGCAACACCCCATCCTGCGCCATTGCCAATGGCAGGCGCGAATAGCTCATCACTAGCGCATTGAACATACCGAACGCGCT
>JBEKTR010000245.1:0-5514 GCA_049515835.1 Terriglobales bacterium | reverse complement strand
CCCGACGACGCCGACTTGCCCGGTGAGTATTACCCGATTGCCAACCTCCGTCGATCCTGCAATACCGACTTGGGATGCCAGTAAGGAATCTTCACCCACCGTTGAGCCGTGGCCGATTTGCACAAGGTTGTCGATTTTCGCGCCCCGGCCGATATGAGTTGCGCCGACGCTGGCGCGATCTATGCAGGCGTTCGATTGAATTTCCACGTCATCACCGATGACGACCGGCTGGGGCTGCGGAATTTTATTCCAGCGGTCATTCTCGTCTTTGGCAAAACCGAAACCGTCTCCTCCGATAATCACGCCGTTGCCGACGGTAACGTTGTTGCCGATGCGGCAGCCTTCCCGCACGACAGAGTGCGCATGGGCGAAGAAATTCCGCCCAATCGTTACCCCCTGATAAATCACGACATGTGCCAGCAGAACGGCATCGGCTTCTATCCACACATCTTCGTCAATCACCACGTAAGGTCCAATATGCGCATTTGGGCCGATCTTAGCTGTCGCATGGATCACGGCCGTGGGATGCACGTCGGGTGGGTATTTCTGAGCCGGATGAAATAACTGCATGGCTTTGGCGAAGCTCAAATAAGGATTCTTGCTGCGCAGCATTGCGGTTGGAATGGCCGGAAAATCTTCAGCCACAATAATCGCACTAGCTTTGGTGGTATGAGCGAGAGCAGCATACTTTTGGTTGGCTACAAATGTAAGCTCACCGGCTCCAGCGCCCTCGATCCCCGCTATGCCGGTGATTTCCACCTTGGCACTGCTCGGTGGGTCCATTCGGGCATCAATGGCGGCTGCTAATTGTTCTAATTTCATTTGTGGAAACAATTATGACAGTGATTGTAACGGAGCGAGGGCTATCTCTTCCTGCAGAGGGGTATCCGAAGGATAGCAGCGGCGCCAACTCATAAATGTTATGCCCATCACGCAGGTTCCAAGAGGCTAAGAATCTATTGCTCGAACATACTGACTTGGCGGCCATCTTCCATGCCGTGACGTGGACGGCGGGCCGTCCCGATAACCGCGAGGACTTTTAGCGATTCAAGTGCGGTGCGTGGAACGAAAATGCGTTGCGTGTTGGCGCGCAAATCGGGAGGCGCAACCAGGTACCCTTCGGGGGGCATTACGGAAAGATCGTTGGGCATGAGTCCCTCAAGAACTTCGTTGTCTTTGAAGCGCAGGCGAACCCAAAGGCCTTCGGTGCGTGGCCGGGTTGTGAAAGTCTTGCGGGTGGGGGTTTCGACCTCGCTGAACTCACGCACGAAATAAACGCCTTTAATGTCACGGAGTTCCATGATGACGACATTGCCGGCAGTGTTGAGCAGTTCGAGCTTGCCTTCATGGATGAAATTTGAGGGGCTGACGAATCCGTGAAGGGAATCGCGATCCATTTTCCGCACGACGACTTTTTTATGGGTAGAAGGCATCAATCCTTATAAACAGCGCGAGTGTTTGCCAATTCTCGCACTTTTTGTAAGTTCCACGCGTAGCTATCACGTTCCGAGTAGCCAAATTGTTAACCATGTGGTATTTTCTGTAGTCTGATAGTTTCATATGATTTCCTTTAAGTATAAGTGGCAGAATGGTTTAGCCTCACGGCGTTGGGTTTCGGCGAGGTCAAGCCGTGAGCCTGTGGAAATCTCAGTAAAGGAGACGCGTGTCTAGGCGTAGTTGAGCATCCCTCCATCAGCATGGCTGACTACATTTACACGATGGAAATCCGGCTGTCGCCGGATCAACAGCGCGGCGTGACCTTGGTGCAGGACATCGCCCGGGCGGCCGACATGAATATTTACCTCAGCGGCGGTGCTGTCCGCGATATGTTGAGCGGACTGCCTATCCGCGACTTGGACTTTGCAGTTCAGGGCAATCCTTTCAAATTACAGAAGGACTTGGAGCGAGCGGGCGCCAAGGTTGTCGGTTTCGACGAAGATTCCAAGACACTCCATTTGACGCTGCCCGGCAATGTGCGCGCCGAGATAAGCATGGCGCGCATTGAGCGTTACGACAAAGTTGGGAAACCTCCTGTCGTAACGCCCGCCACGATGATTGAGGACTTGAGGCGCCGCGATTTCACCGTTAACGCCATGGCTTTGTCCTTGAATCCCGGTTCCCGCGGATTGCTGATGGATCCCTTCAACGGCGCAGCCGATATCGAAGGTAAGCTGTTGCGAATTCTTCACAACTACGCCTTTGTCGAGGACCCATCGCGGTTAATTCGTGCCGCTCGTTTTGCGGCCCGTTTCGACTGGCCGATCGAGGAGCGCACTCTTGCGCGGTACAACTCCGCCAAGGAAAACAATTACATCGATCACATTTCACACCATGCAGCGGGGTACGAGGCGGCGCAACTAGCATACGAGGATGATCCCCTGCTCATCGCGCGTGCACTCGAAAAAGAAGGCTGGCTGAAAATCCTGCATGACCACTGGACTTTGGCGAAGGTGGATACTTCTAGTCTCAACGAGATGAAAAAGACGCGCCAACTCATGAATGAGTTGGGATATACACCGGATGCCTCAGCTGCGGCGATGTATTTCTTAACTGAAAAATTAAATGAGAAAGACGTTGCGGCGCTGCGCAAAGCGATTCCTCGCAAGGACCTCGTTGAAAATTGGCACAATCTCGAAGATGACGCCAAGGCGCTGGCCAAACGCTTGAGCGGAAAAGACGCGGCAACGCCGTCGCGCACATGGAAACTGCTTTCTGAGTCCCGGGCTGACTTGATTCTTTTCCTGGAGATTACCTCCCGTCAATCTTCGGTTACGCATAAGATCAAGAATTTCTTTACTAAATGGCGTGAGGTGCGCAAGAGGGTGCCGCTGCCGGAAATGACCGAGTTGCGCATCACGCCGCAAATGCCTGAGTACGCCAAGATTGCGGACGATGTGTTCATGCTTCTTCTCGACGGCAAGATGCGATCGCAGACGGAGATCATGAAGTACTTGAAGCCACTGGCTCCGCCTCCGCCGCCCCCGCCACCCCCGCCTCCGGCCAAACGCGGACGGGGCGCTAAAGCCGCAGGAGCGCAAGCCGGCAACGCACCGGGAAAAGCTGGGAAAAAAGGGAAGGCCGCACCTGTAGTAGCAGTGCCTCCTACAGTTGAGGTTAAAGCCGCGAAACCGTTGGAAAAGGTGCCTGAACCGCCTCCGGTAAGAGTGGCCAAAGCGAAAGTTGTCAAGCAACCGGCCAAGCCAGCGCCGACCAAAGACAAAAAGAAAAAGACAAAAGGGAAGGCCCGCTAACTTTCTCGGCCTGTGGATGAATTAACCAGTCATCCCAAGTACAATCAGCTCAACCCATGTCTCAGTTTGTCCATTTACATCTCCATACAGACTATTCCTTGCTCGACGGCGCTTGCGACGTAGAGAAACTGTGCAATCGCGCCAAAGAACTAGGGATGCCCGCGGTCGCGATGACAGACCACGGAAATATTTTTGGCGCGGTCCACTTCGTAAATGCCGCCAAGAGCGCAGGCATCAAGCCCATCGTCGGTTGTGAGCTTTATGTCTGCAAGAAAGACGATCACAATATCGAACGCACACCGCCCGAGGGCGATACTTACAACCACCTACTGGTGCTCGCGCAAAGCGAAGAAGGTTATCGCAATCTAGCCAAAATCACTTCGGAATCGTCTCTACATGGTTTCTATTACAAGCCGCGCATCAGTAAGAAATTTCTAGCGGAACACTCACGCGGGCTAATCGGGTTGTCCGGGTGTTTAAAAGGCGAAGTCGCCGAATTCTTGATGGAAGAGAAATACGACGCGGCACGCAATGCCGCTGCGACGTTTGCAGACATTTTTGGCAAAGAGAATTTCTTTCTGGAAATTCAAGACCAAGGCCTGGAGCAAGAACATCGTATTCATCCCGGATTGTTCCGCCTTGAAAAAGATCTCGGCATACCTCTGGTTGCCACAAACGACAGCCACTATCTCTGCGAAGACGATGCCCACGCACAGGACGTGATGGTCTGTATTCAGACCGGCAAGTCCATCCAAGATACGAACCGGATGAAGTTCCAAGGCACGGACTTCTACGTCAAGGATTACGCGCAAATGGCGCGTGTCTTCAAAGACTCACCGGAAGTGCTGTCGCGGACGCTGGCGATTGCCGAGCGCTGCAATATGAAGATCGAGAAGGTTAGCAATCCCTTTCCACATTTTGATGTGCCTGCGGGATTTACACCCGACAGCTACTTTGAGCATGTCACGCGTGAAGGGTTTGCCCGGCGAGTAGAAACGTTGCGGCGAGCGGAAGCGAAGGGTGGATTGAAACATGGCATCCCAGATTATGAGCAGCGCCTGAACCGGGAGCTGGCGATCATTCAGCAGATGCAATTTTCCGGCTATTTCCTGATTGTTTGGGATTTCATTCGCTACGCAAGGGAGCACGACATTCCTGTGGGGCCGGGGAGAGGCTCGGCGGCCGGTTCGCTCGTATCGTATGCGCTCGGCATTACCGACATTGATCCCTTGCAGCACGAGCTGCTCTTTGAGCGCTTTTTGAATCCGGAGCGCATCTCGATGCCTGACATCGACATTGACTTCTGCATGAACCGGCGTGGCGAAGTCATTCAGTACGTAACTCAAAAATATGGCCGCGAGAATGTCGCGCAGATCATCACTTTCGGCACGATGGCGGCCAAAGCCGCGATTAAAGACGTGGGACGGGCGATGGATATTCCCTACGCGGATGTCGATCGTATCGCCAAGATGGTGCCGACCACGCTGAATATCAAGCTGGATGATGCCATCAAAGAATCTCCGGCGTTGCAACAAGCCTACGACACTGATTCTCAAATTCGTGCCCTTCTCGACACGGCCCGAAAACTGGAAGGGCTGGTTCGTAATTCCGGGGTGCACGCGGCGGGCGTGGTGATTTCTCCCCAACCCCTTACCGACCTTGTACCGTTGCACAAGACCAAGAACGACGAAATCGTTACCGCTTTCGACATGGTTGCCATCGAAAAGATGGGCCTGTTGAAAATGGATTTTCTTGGCCTCACCACACTGACCATCGTCGATGACGCTCTCAAACTGGTTGTCCACACGCGCGGGGAGCACCTCTCGCTCGATACCATTCCGCTTGATAACGCGATCACGTATGAGAAGGTTTTTCATACGGGCTTGACCTCGGGCGTCTTCCAGTTTGAATCCAGCGGCATGCGCGACGTCTTGCGGCGTTACAAGCCGAGTTCCGTGGAGGATCTTACGGCGTTGAATGCGCTCTACCGTCCTGGGCCGATTCAGGGCGGCATGATCGACGACTTCATCGATCGCAAGCACGGACGCAAGAAAATTGAATATGAACTGCCGGAGTTGCAGGAAGTTCTTCAGGAGACGCTCGGCGTAATCGTCTATCAGGAACAAGTGATGCAGATCGCGAACAAGCTGGCCGGCTATTCTCTAGGAGAAGCCGACCTGCTGCGGCGCGCCATGGGCAAGAAGAAAGCCGAAGAGATGGCGCAGCAACGCGAGCGGTTTGTTCACGGCGCGGTCAAGAACGG
>JBEKTR010000244.1:0-5516 GCA_049515835.1 Terriglobales bacterium | reverse complement strand
ACGCCAATCTCGCGAATGATGGCCAACGAAGCATCGCGCATCATCTGATATTCGCGGTCGGTTAATGTTTGGGCAGGAGCGACGGTGATGGAATCACCCGTATGCACGCCCATCGGGTCGAAATTTTCAATCGAGCAGATGATGATGACGTTGTCTTTGGTGTCGCGCATCACCTCAAGTTCGTATTCTTTCCATCCGAGAACTGATTCTTCGATGAGCGCTTCGTGAACGGGCGAAAAATCAAGGCCACGGGAGAGAACTTCGGACATCTCTTCCCGGTTGTAAGCGATGCCTCCGCCGCTGCCGCCGAGGGTAAATGACGGACGAATGATGACTGGAAACCCAATTTTGCCCGCAAACTCCAAACCGTCTTTCAGGTTGCCCACCAGCGCGGACTTGGGCACGTCGAGACCGATCTTCTGCATCGCGTCTTTGAAGAAGAGGCGGTCTTCGGCCTTCTTAATCGCGCTAATCTGCGCGCCGATCAACTGCACGTTGTATTTCTCAAGAATGCCGGAGTCCGCAAGATCAATCGCCAGGTTTAACGCGGTCTGTCCGCCAACCGTGGGAAGAATGGCAAAACCAGCCGTCGGCGAAAGTTCGCGTTCGACGCGGATGATTTCTTCGAGATAGTCGGGGGTTAGCGGCTCGATATAAGTGCGGTCGGCGCTCTCCGGGTCAGTCATGATCGTGGCTGGATTCGAGTTCGCCAGAATCACTTCATACCCTTCCTGCTTGAGCGCTTTGCAAGCTTGCGTACCGGAGTAGTCGAACTCCGCCGACTGGCCAATGATGATGGGGCCAGAGCCGAGGATCAGAATCTTTTGTATGTCAGTTCGTTTGGGCATTTTTCGATTCTTGATCTTTCCTATCTTTAAGATCTTTCCTGCTTGGCTTTTGAATGCCCCCGCCGCAGTCTCCAGGTAAGCTCATATATACATAGAGAATTCGGGTACACCTACTTGTGTTGCTAACGGGTCGAGAGATTTCGAACTCGTCAGAAGCAGGTATGAATCCTTTCACATCGGATTGAAATTCATAGGTGCCCTTTTCCAGGCGCCCGAAACTGAAGTTGCCGTTATCATCCGACTGGGCTGTGTTTGTGATTTCCGGTTCGCCTTTCTTCATCACTCTAAGAGTCGCTTGTGGCAAACCTGCACCCGTTGGGTCTATAACTATCCCGCAAAATTGCCTGACCTTAATCTTCTTCGCAATCCGAACGCATGTCGTACATGTCGCCGGAATCGCGAACGCAATGGCGCAGGCAGACATTAAAGAGAGCGATCTCAGCCTCATCCCTTCCACTCCTCCATCATCTTCACGAAATCCTTGAAGAGATAATGCGAGTCATGCGGGCCGGGCGCAGCTTCCGGGTGATACTGAACGCTGAACAGCGGCAAGTTCTTGTGTCGTAAACCCTCGAGCGTGTTGTCGTTCAAATTGATGTGCGTAAGTTCGACTTCGCTCTCCGGCAGCGAATCAGGATCTACGGCAAAGTTGTGATTGTGCGCTGTGATCTCGATCTTCCCCGTGTTCAACTGCTTCACCGGATGGTTCCCGCCGTGATGGCCAAACTTCAGCTTGAAAGTTTTTCCGCCCAGTGCGATGCCAGTAAGTTGGTGGCCGAGACAGATGCCGAAAATGGGCATGCGGCCCATCAGCCGGCGAATATTGTCCACCGCGTAGGTGCATGGCTCAGGATCGCCAGGGCCGTTCGATAAGAACACTCCGTGCGGCTTGAGCGCGAGCACGTCTTCCGCTTTTGTCTGGGCAGGGACAACTGTGACTTTGCAT
Source organism: Terriglobales bacterium (assembly GCA_049515835.1). Taxonomy (GTDB): domain Bacteria; phylum Acidobacteriota; class Terriglobia; order Terriglobales; family Acidobacteriaceae; genus JAJPHW01. The sequence goes on along the minus strand of JBEKTR010000244.1, from coordinate 3,722 downwards.
CCTTCAGCGCGAAGCTTGCGCATGATGTTGTGCTTGATGCCGAAGTCGTAAGCGACAACATGAAACCGCGGTGGTTCGTCTTTCACGCCGACGATCTCGTCAGGCAGGTGCGAACGCTCGCCGGTTTCCCAAACATAGGTGTGTTTGGTGCTGACGACCTTGGCGAGGTCGGTGCCATCCATTTTGGGGAACGAGCGCGATTTGGCAATCAGCTTTTCGGCATCCGTCTCAATGGTTGAGATTACGCCGCGCATCACGCCGTTGTCGCGCAAGTGGCGAACGAGAGCTCGCGTGTCGATCTCCGCGAGAACAGGAATGTTGAACTTTCCCAAGAATTCCTCAGCGACTTCCTGCGAACGCCAGTTGGAGCTGACGCGTGAAAATTCGCGCACGATGAGGCCTTCGATATACGGGCGATTCGACTCGTTGTCTTCAGGGGTAGTGCCGTAGTTTCCGATTTCGGGGGTGGTGAGAACTACGATTTGCCCGGTGTAGGAAGGATCAGTAAAGATTTCCTGATAGCCGGTGATGGAAGTATTAAAAACTACTTCGCCGTGACATTCGCCCTTTGCTCCGTAGCCTTTGCCTCGGAAGATTTTTCCGTCTTCCAGCGCAAGGATTGCTTGCATTGTGACTCCGGGGAGTGGATTTTATAGATTTTAACAGGGATGCTCGCGCCCGCCAATAGAAACTGACGCCTATGGACGAATTTCTCTAGCTTCAAAGCCGACGCTAACGCACGCGGCCTAACTTGTCCACAGGCCAGTACCCAAAAACGGCCTTTCCGTAGATATATTCGGCCCCAACCGGCCCAAAATCACGGCTATCGTTGGAGAGGCTGCGGTGATCGCCAAGCACGTAGTAGCTATGCTGAGGCACCAGAATCTCCTGATAGGAGCGCAAATCTGCATATTCCTGAGGAACGTAATCTTCTGCCAGAGGTTGCTCGTTCACATACACGCGGCCATGACTGATACGAACCTGGTCGCCTCCCACAGCAATTACGCGTTTGATAAAGCTTTTCGATGTATCCCGCGGGTACCGGAAGACGACGATGTCGCCCCGTTCGATGGGTTCAAGCCGATAGACAAACTTGTTAACGAAAATGCGCTCTTGGTCGTCGAGCGAAGGCATCATACTCGTGCCCTCTACCTTTACCGGCTGGTACAGGAAAATGATGATGAAGCAGGAAATCGCCAAGGAAATAATCAAATCGCGGAGCCACGCCGATAGGAGCGAAGCCCGCATCCGGACCGCACTCGGCTTACAGCTCTGGCCTTGACTGGCGGTTGGCTGCGAATTCGGAGGCGTCGAGTCAGCCTCTTCAGGATGAACCGGATCAAGCATCAGAGTGATTCTATACGTTTCGAGCGCCGTCACGCAGTGCTCCCGCACTTCCCACTCTACGAGTGGAGCCATCCCCGGATTTCAGGTTACAATAAGGAAGAAAGCTTTATTCGCACTTCATGCGCAAACACTGGTTAAAGCTAGTTCTATTGGCGTTGGCGACCTTCACCGTTTCCGCCCCTTGGGCGACCTCGCAAGAGGAGGAACGTGTGCCTGCCTACAACGCGGCCGCACCCGCCAAGAGCGAAAAACTGCCTCCAATTTTGGGCAAAGAAGACTTGTGGGGCAACAACGCCGAGTATCCATTCCAGAGTCACGCGTATGAGTTGGCGGCAAAAATTCCGGCCGTGTTGCACCAGCAGCCGTGTTATTGCTACTGCGACCGGGGCATGGGCCACAACAGTTTGCATAGCTGCTTTGAAGGCATCCACGGAGCGCAGTGTTCCACTTGTCTGAAAGAGTTGTATTACACCTATACCGAATATAAAAAAGGCAAAACTGCCGCCCAGATACGCCAAGGCATTATTAAGGGCGAATGGAAACAGGTAGATTTGCAGACTGCGGCGGCGATCAACTAAGCACCGGCAGCTTCTGATGTACAAGGAGAGCTTACGAAGAGCACAGGAAGAATATTACAAATGGCCCAGAAGACTACCCCCAAGAAAGCAGTCGTTGAAGATCCACGCTACACGCAAGCCGTGCAGAACTACGAAGCTGGCCTGCGCGCGATGCAGGAACACAAATACGACAAGGCCAAGGGCCATCTGCAGAAGGTTTTGACCGGCCCGAGCCGTGAACTGGCCGATCGCGCTTCGGTACATTTGAGCGCTTGTAACCAACAGATGGAGCGTGCGGTCACCCAGTTTAAGAATACGGAAGAACATTACGATTACGCCGTATCGCTTATCAATCTTGGCGATTACGTGAGCGCCCGCGAACACCTGGACAAGCTTACCAAACAGGCGCCCAAAGCCGATTATGTCGCCTATGGTTTGGCGGCGCTCGATTGCCTGACGGGCCGCGTCGAAGATTCCCTGCGCCATCTGCAAGAGGCGATCGGATTTAATCCTGCTTTACGTTTTCAAGCGCGCAATGACTCGGATTTCCATAACCTGGCGGAAGATCCCCGCTTTACCGAGCTCCTCTACCCCGACCCCGGCGCGGATTTCGGCGAAACTGGCGACTTGGGCCGCTAATATTTTCCATGCCCCAATCCCGGAAACCGTCGGCGCCGTCGCATGCTTCCGGACCGGTGCAGGGATTGCGCATAGTCGCCATTGGCGGGGGAACAGGTCTTTCCACGCTCCTTAAGGGTCTAAAGAAATACGTGACTTCCGTTGACAGTCCCGTATTTTCTGAGTTTCAGTCCGATACTTGGTCCGGATCTCAGCCGGATTCCGCTCCCCGCATCAGCGAACTCAGCGCCATCGTAACTGTGAGCGATGATGGGGGATCCAGCGGCCGCCTGCGGAAAGACTTCAACATGTTGCCGCCCGGCGATATACGTAACTGCATCGTCGCGTTGTCGCAAGACGATGCTATGCTCTCCCGCTTGTTTCAGCACCGCTTCGCACAAGGTTCTGGTTTGGAAGGACATAGCTTCGGCAATCTTTTTCTGGCTGCGCTCACATCGATTACCGGAGATTTCAGCGAGGCGGTGCGTTTATCGTCGGAAATTCTGGCGACCCGCGGGCGCATCTACCCAGCCACGGCATCGAACGTCGAATTGGAAGCCCTGATGGCCGACGGTACGCGAGTACGCGGTGAATCACAAATCACTGCCAGCAAAGGACGCATCCGTTCCCTCTCACTCGTCCCCGCAGATGTAGAGCCATTGCGAGAGACGTTAGAGGCCTTGTCGCGTGCTGACCTTATCACAATCGGTCCCGGCTCACTTTTCACCAGCTTGATTCCAAATTTGCTTGTGCGTGGTATCGCGGAAGCCATCGCTCAATCGCCGGCGCGCAAAGTTTATATCTGCAATCTCATGACACAAGCCAATGAGAGTCTGGGGCGTAGCGCAGCAGACCACATTCGTGCATTGACGGAGCATGCTGGGCGAAAGATTTTTGATTTTGCGCTCATCAATCAGACCCCTGCTTCGGGCGATCTCAAGTCACGCTACTCGCGCGAGGGTGCCACGGAGGTCACAGCGGACCTCGATGCCGTGAACGCAATGGGCGTGGAGGCCGTGTTGGGAGATTACATGGTGGAAGGCGACGTCGCCAGGCATGATACGGACAAACTTGCCATCGACCTGTTGCGTCTGGCTAAGTCCGCCGCAGCAGTTGATTCGTGAGGCGTCTGCCATCACTGGAATCTCAGGGCGTGCTAAGATTTTTGTAAGTCTTACCTAGCATATCCACACAGGAAAA
>JBEKTR010000243.1:0-5529 GCA_049515835.1 Terriglobales bacterium | reverse complement strand
GGCTGTGGGTTGGCAAATTCGAGTCAATCCCCAATGGAAATCGGAATATTACGACCACCCGATGCTGCAAAGCCGGTTCTTCAGCCTCAACCTGAAGCAGACTCGGGCCTTGGCTGACTCGGGGATGTGTATAGGGGGGCATACTCTCTCGCATCTGATGCTATCGCAGGCACCCTACGACTTAGCATTGCACGAGATTTCGACCAGCAAGCGACGCTTGGAAGAAGCAATCGGTAAATCAATTTGGGCGATGGCCTACCCCTTCGGCGATGTAGGATCGGCGGGACCGCGCGAGATGAGGATGGCAGAGCAGGCGGGATATAGTTGCGCATTCGTGAACTTTGGTGGCGGATTCCAGGCGCCATACGCGAGATTCGCCGTGCAACGTGTGCACGTCACCGGAAAAATGACTCTGAGCGAGTTTGAAGCACATGTGACAGGATTGCACCGGTCGCTTAAGCAAACATTTCAGCGGAACGCCTTCACCCCAGAAATGGCGGACGAATCTGCCGCCCGACTTCATGAATATCGTCACGCATAGGGACATTCCGGAAGACACCCTTCTCCGGGAAGCATGGAATCTTCTGGTGGAGAAGATGCAGCCGTCGGAGATCTTCTACACCTATGAATGGGCTCTGGCGGTTACGCGAGCTTATCGAGATTCACGTCCTCCTTTGCTGTTCCTCGGATATGTGAACGACATTCTCGTGGGCGTGGCCGCGCTCGCGATCTGCGAAAATCAGCGCGTTGAGTTCCTGAACGCGAACACGGCGGACTATTGTGATTTCGTTGGCACCTGTGAAGATAGGGAGGAATTTGCCGCGCGCGTGCTTGAGGAACTGCGTAGCTTGGGAATGCGGTCGATCGCGCTGGCGAATCTTCCCTCCGAATCGCCGACCGCGAGAATGCTCGCGGAATCGAGACATTGCGGGTTCTACCCGTTTTCTCAAAAAGCTTATAACTGCGGGCAAGTCGAGCTAGCGACGCCGTTGCAACGAGAATCCGTGCGCCAGTCTATTGCGAAAAAAAAAGGCGTCAAACGAGACACGGCGGCTCTCGCAAAGCTGGGAGAGTTGAAGATGCAGCACCGTCGTCGAGACGACGATGTTTTACCGGTACTCCCGGAATTTTATCGCGCGCATGTGGCCCGTTTTCTCGAAAGAGGCAGTATCAGCAATATTGCCCGATCAGAGAGACGGGTATTTCTTTCTGAACTAGCATTTTTGCTTTCTGACGCGGGATGGATGACGTTAACCAGCCTGACGGTGGGCGAACGGAAAATCGCATGGAACTACGGATTCGAGTTTGGAGGAAACTGGTTTTGGTATCAGCCGACATTTGATACCGCTCTCGGCAAGTACTTCCCAGGGTTTTGCCTGCTCACGATGCTGGTCCAGGATGCCGCTGATCGAGAGACGGTCCGACGGATTGATCTCGGGTTAGGTGACGAGAGCTACAAAACGCGACTTGCGACTGCACATCGAGAAACCCTCCACATCACGTTATCCCGTTCTTACATTTCTCATCTGAAAACAGGATTGCGGGCAATCATTGCGAGGAAAGTGAAAAAAGCGCCGAGGCTCGAACGCGCGCTTCGTAAAATAATGATGCCAGAGCGCAGCCGTCAGATCCGTAAAAGCGAAGTGGTAGATTTACCTGCGTGGGGGACGCCGAATTTTGACGATTGTTGTAGCGCAGCCATTGCACCTCTTACCTTGGATTTGCTGGCGAGAGTCGTCATGAATCACGTGGATGACGCGAAGACTGTGGAATATGCGCTACGCGCAGCCAGCAGATTGAAATCTTCGGCGCTAAGGGGCTTTGCGGCGCTGAATGGCGAAGGAATGCCTGTCCGAATTTTCTGGGATGCCAATTGCGGGGAGGCTGTGCAGCCAAACATTCTATCGTCCCGAGAGGCAAAGATTTGACTGATTTATTCCGCCAGGTGGCATTACCCACCGACCTTTGCGAGGCAGTTCAGAAGAAGTTTGGAAAAAGATTTGATTCACTCGAGCAGTTTCTGACCTATATCCTGCAAGAACTAGCCCGCGATGACGCCGCGCAAATAGACGAAGCTGAACGAACAATGATTGAGCAGCGATTAAAGGACCTCGGCTATCTCTAACCTCAATAGTGTAGCCATCCAGCCATGCTGAAATTTGCCCGAAGCGCGTGGAATCGAGTTACACAAAAAGAAAATGGACGCGCCTATTCGTTCGGCCGCCCTCTTGTTTTGTTGCAAAGCGATGATTGGGGACGGGTAGGCGTCCGGGATCAAGAAGGATATGAACAACTGCGCGCCCAAGGGATGGAACTGGGCGAGCATCCTTACGACTTCTACACGCTTGAAACGGCGAGCGACGTAATGGCCTTGCACGAGATGCTGGGCCGGCATCGCGACTCGACTGGACGAAGCGCCTGCATCGTGATGAATTTTCTGTGTGCCAACCTGGATTTTGGCATGATGGCATTAGATGGGTTCCAAAAGATTCATCTGCGCCCCCTAAAACAGGGATTGCCCGGCAGGTGGCAAAGACCGGGATTGGTTGAGGCGTACCACGAAGGGATAAATACTGGTGTCTTTTATGCGGCCCTTCATGGTTTGACTCACTTTTGTTCAATGGCCATAGAATCCGCGCTGGCGCGGAATGAGGACCGCGCGCGTGCGCTCCGAACACTCTGGCAAGCGGAAACACCCTATATTTACTGGCGCATGCCATGGGTGGGATACGAATACAACAATCCCGAACCTCCAGCCGCGGGTTTCCTTCCATTAAGTGCACAAATCGAACTCATCGGGCGAGCGGTGGAGTTTTATTGTGATTTTTTGGGGAGCTGTCCGCGCTCGGCGTGCGCACCCGGTTTTCGTGCCAATGAAGCTACGAGAGAAGCATGGTGGAAAAACGGCATTCGCATCGCACAGAATGGTACTGGAGGAAGTATATTTCCGACGATGAACGCGCGGGGAATGTTGAGCCTATATCGCACTTTGGATTTTGAACCGAGCGAATCTGAAGTCTCAATAGAAAATTGCATACGGTTCGCCGATCAACATCTTGCCCGTGGAATGCCGCTAATTATTTCCGTGCATTCTATCAATTTCCATTCTTCTCTCAGGGATTTTCGGAGCGACACACTGGGACAGCTCGACCGATTTCTCTCTGCCCTCGAACGTAAATACCCCGACTTGCTTTATGTGCATGACGAAGACGTCTATAGCCTGGTTAACCAGGGTGCGTTTACCTCGGCGCCAGGCACGACCGCGGTTGCCGTAAAGTTGCAGGAGACCACCGGGTGAGTCGACGTTGTCTTGTTTTCATCACGATTGATTGTCTGCGCGCTGATCACGTGGGATGGCTCGGCTACGATCGACCAACGACGCCGTTTCTCGATTCTATTGCCAAAGACAGCGCCGTTTTCTCGAACGCGATTGTGGCTGGGGCGCCTACATATTTTTCGTTTCCTGCCATCATGGCATCCCGTGATCCACTTGCCCTGGGAAGGGAAATTGTTGGCCTCGCCCCCGGCGAACCCACGATCGCTTCAGTATTGAAAAATGATGGTTACTCCACAGCCGCATTTATTGCGGCCAATCCATACCTCTCGGCTCGCTTCGGTTACGATTCCGGTTTTGATGTGTTCCATGATTTCTCGCCTGATGTGGCGAATCAGGCCCCCACGAAAGCAACGCCCACGCAATTGATAGCGGGAAATTCAACTGCCTTGTCGGAATTCAATCGCTGGCTCGAGAGGTTGACCCACAAAGCGAAATGGTCCTCAGCGATCTATGATGAACTCTATTTTCAATATTGCCGTCGGCTGGCGACTCCACATGCGACGCTTGAAAACCTTCGGCCGTTCCCAACAGCTGATGTGATGGTGCAGAAAGCGTGCGCCTGGCTGGCTGACAAGGCGGATCGACCATTCTTTTTATGGCTTCACTTTATGGATGCGCATAGCCCTTACTATCCCAGCGAACCTGCATGGCGTGCGATGGGGCATCGGTCACCCGATGCCGACCGTATGCGGTATCTCAATGCTTACTGGAACCGCTTGGACCTTAGTGCGGAGCGGTTGCGCAAGCATCGTGGAGAAATTGTCGAGCTTTACGATGCGGGCATACGGTGGGTGGACGCACAGTTAGAGTCGCTGGCCAAAACATTGCGTCAACTTGGAGCATGGGAACGCACTGTATTTGCCGTGACGGCGGATCATGGCGAGGAATTTCTAGAACACGGCGGTCGTTACCATTCACCTGCACAGTTAGGCGAGGAGATCATCCGGGTGCCACTTCTGATTCGGGATGGGGGCGCGCCTAAGCGTGCGTCGGAGGAGGGACCTTTCAGTCTCTTGCATCTTGCACCAACTTTGTTGGACGCGCTAGGAATGGCAGCGACAGAGAGTTTTCGTGGACGGAGCGTATGGTCGCGACTTGGAGACGGTAAAGAACTGGATGAAGCAACGATCACGGAAGTCGTGCCTGAGTGCACGAATCCGCTTCTGCGGAAGGAACGATTGTCCCCCAGGGCCCTCGTGGTACGGGAAAGAAATTACAAGATGGTGCTTGACTTCGGGACAGCAAGAATTCAGTTATTTGATTTGAGGCAGGATCCAGGCGAACGCAACCCCCTTCCGCCTAACACGGGAAAGCCTGTCCAAAAACGTTTGTTGGAAAAAGCGCTTCGACATATTACCCAGTCGCAACGCGAGCGCGATTCACAGATGGCGCTCATGGCGCGTCTGCGTGAGCTTCGGCTAGAATGTGCTTAATCCAGTGCGGCCACATCACAAGCCACGCTTATATCGCATGTTGCGATTGCGTCTTCGATACGCCCCCCTCAATGGTGTAATTTCGTGACTGCGATACACCTTCTGGTCGATAGTCTGGCCGATGCAGGATTGCCGAATGCGCAAATGGGCAATGCGCGAGAAATCATCCGTCGGCTTGATGCAGAGAAATTTCGCGTGAGTATGTTTTCATGTGGCGCACCGGATCAGCGGATTGCGGCGAGGCCGAATACGGAGATCATCTATCTGCCGCAACGCCGGCAAACTCCACGGATTCTGCGCGAATATATGTTCGGGTCGCATGACGTTGTGTTCTATATGAAAGCGGCGCCCGCAAGCGCTGTTTATACGCGAATACGCGAAATTAGGAAAAATGATCGGATTACGATTGGAACAGTTGAATCACAGTCCGATCTCAATCGTGAACCAACCATCCGCAAAGACGCGATCCGTCTCTGGGAGGAGACGGTTTTGCGCTGCGATTATCTCTTCAGCAATTCCGCAGCGGTGCAGCGAAGCCTCACTAAGGAATATGGTCTCCCCAGTGAAGTTGTGGCCACCGGGGTTGATACGCAGTTTTTCGCACCCGCAGAGCGTCTGCCGAATGTCCGCCCGAAGGTCTTGTTTGTGGGATCGTTGCGTCCCTTTAAAGGACCCAACATATTGCTTGATGCCGCGGAGAGGTTTTCGCAGGCCGACTTCGTGCTTGCCGGCGAAGGCCCGACGTACGAGGAACTGAGC
>JBEKTR010000242.1:0-5539 GCA_049515835.1 Terriglobales bacterium | reverse complement strand
CGCGCTGATGCGGAAAAGCATTCGATGACAAGTCATTCGATTACGCTAATTGATGATAGACGATAACCTTGAATTAGTTCTCGCCTCACATCAAAGGTCTGAGTGAAACACTGTGATCCAGCACCAGGTAGGGCAAAGAACTGAATAACGGAAGCAAATCAGTTCATTCGTACCATCACGGCCACATCGAACTTCGAATAGTATTTCTTCACGTCGTCTGCGTACTTAGCGCGAAATTTTTCGACGACGGATAACACCTGCTTGGCATCCGTGATGAGAACGGCCTGGAATGCGGCTTCTGATCCCTTTGCTTCGATCTGAATGGAGGGGTTGTTGAGCAGATTCTTATACCACTGCGTATCCGATCCCTTCACCGGTAGCAGATAAAGCGTAGCGTCATCAAAAACAAACCAGATTGGAATCGAAATGGCGCGCCCGCTCTTTCTGCCAGTCACAGTGATATGAATCTCGCTCACTCGAGATAGATTGTTTTTGAGGGCGTTCATGTTGTCAACTCTCCGTTCTTAAGCTCTCAACGGGATTGTCATCCAGAACGAGGCCATTCTACAAACGGAGTGCAGGATCTTGCGCGTCCGAACACAAGCCTGCTGCTCGCGAGGATGCCCCACCATTTCGCGTTCTCTGCGAAAGGGTGGGCACCACGAACTTGGACGAACCCACGAGCGCATCGTCGCTCTTGAACTAACGGTCCACCAGCTTCTGGAAGGCTTCGGGATACCGCTCGCCTTGCAATGGAACCTTGGCCGCCGTTTCGTTGATCTGCCTTAAATCAGCGGCGGAAAGCTCGAGGGTAGCGGCCCCCAGATTCTCTTCAAGACGATGCAGCTTGGTTGTGCCGGGGATGGGAACCATCCACGGCTTTTGACCCAGCACCCATGCCAGTGCAATTTGCGCGGGAGTCGCTTTTTTGCGCTGCGCGAATTGGCCAACGACATCTACCAATCTCTGGTTTGCCTTTCGATTCTCTTCGCTGAAACGAGGGACGATGTTGCGAAAGTCGTTTTCTGCGAATTTTGTGTCGGCACTGATGGCTCCAGTGAGGAAGCCTTTGCCCAGCGGGCTGAAGGGAACGAATCCAATACCGAGTTCTTCGAGCGCCGGAATGATCTGCTCTTACGGTTCACGCCACCAGAGAGAATATTCGCTCTGCAGCGCCGTCACTGGCTGAACGGCATGGGCGCGGCGAATGGTCTTCACACCCGCTTCGGAAAGCCCGAAATGCTTCACTTTACCTTGTTGGATGAGATCTTTGACTGCCCCGGCGACGTCTTCGATGGGGACGTTGGGATCCACGCGGTGCTGATAGAACAGATCAATGACGTCCGTCTTTAGACGCTTCAGGGATGCCTCAGCGACATCTTTGATGTGTTGAGGTCGGCTGTCCGTGCCAACGTTCTTCCCCGTAGCAGGATCAATCTTGAATCCGAATTTGGTGGCGATGACGACTTGCGTACGAAGCGGCGCCAAGGCTTCGCCGACGAGTTCTTCGTTGACATACGGGCCATACACTTCCGCGGTGTCGAAGAACGTGACCCCACGTTCGACCGCGGCCCGGATAAGGGAAATCCCCTGCTGCTTATCGATGGACGGCCCGAGCCCGAAACTCATTCCCATGCAGCCCAGGCCGATTGCCGATACTTCCAGATTGCTTTTGCCCAACTTACGTTTTTGCACAATCACTCCTCGTCATAACTAACCTCATTACACTTTAAAGCCAACTCGCTTATGAGACTAGATGGTTTTGGTGGATGCGCCGAATGGCGCACTCGCGGCCGCCCGATCCTGAGCATATTACTAACCTAGAACATACCCGGTCGGAGCCGGCGGCGTCCTTGATAGGAGTTCGATCAAGTAGTCCCTTGCCCCTTCAAGCTCTTTCCTACATCAACCGGCGAGGAATCGCCTTTCCACTTTCAAACCGCTAGGTGAGCGGGACCAATTCGGGCTCCTGGAGGCGATTGCGTTCTAGTCCGAGCATCCACTCAATGGCTACTAGAGCACATTGCTAACCTTCCTAAGGTATTCGCTCGATAGCACAAGGTCCTCGCTTCTTGTGTACTCATTAGTATGGACAAATGGAGGTCTGAATGTTCGCAACAATCGGCGGCCTGTCACTGTTCGTTTGGTTGGCGATGTTTACCACATCTGAAGTAACTCCGGCAATTTTTGATGGGCTATTGCTTTTAGCCCTGTTTTGCATTGGAGTTCATTTCTTTTTTGACCCCAAACCGCATAGCCGGATAGATCCTCACTTCTTCTAACTTCTATCTGACTATGCCAGACCGACTAACAGATCGCTTACTACTCATTGCCTCTGCTACTTTGGTAGCCATCAGTGCTTCCGGTCAAACTATTCGACCGGCATCCACAATCCCGTCGCCCAACGGCAAGCCCTCTCCGTATGTGGAATTCAATAAGGGTGGTTCAAAACCTTCGACTTTAAAGACTGTCGCTGAAAGAAAAACCCACGCGGGGCCTCAGAGCAATACTGCAAATGCAGAGAAACAGGCTCGACAGCCAATCAAGCCTCGTCCTCGATAGGTAGAGCCCTTTTGAGCGCAGGCTTAATCGAACCTACGACCGAATCTTCAAACCCTGTGATGCTTATCGCGGTGGTTGTAGCCATCGCTGGTTTATATTTTGGGCGCAGCGTATTGATGCCTTTGTCGCTGTCTTTAGTTATGTCCTTCTCTCTCACCCCAGTCGTACTCTTCCTGGAAAAGTGGCGACTTGGCCGGGTGCCATCTGTATTAGTGGTTCTTGTGCTGGTCGCGGCCATCGTGACATCGGTAGGAGGGGTAGTCACGGTTCAACTCATAAGCATCGTTAATCAGCTGCCTGAGTACAAATCTAACGTACACGATAAGATTCAGGCGCTTCGTCTGCCAGGATCGGGCGGACTGAATCGTGCTCGAGACACTGTGACCGAGCTTGGTAACGAACTGTCCAAAGCTACAGAAGGGGAACCAAATAAAATTACTCGAAAAACAGTCGATCAGCGTCCCGTGCCGGTACAGCTGGAGTCATCGCCCACGAGCGTTGCTCAATTTTTGCAAGCGGTTGTTGGGCCGATCGCGGGTGTGTTCGAGACTTCTGCGATGGTGATAGTTTTTACGCTATTTATGCTGGTAAAGCGTGAAAATCTGCATAATCGAGTCATTCTGCTCGCAGGGCAGGGCCGACTAGACGTCGTTACGCTTGCGTTGGACGATGCTTCGAGACGTTTGAGTCGCTACCTTTTCTTGCAATTCCTGGTAAATATCACGTATGGAATGGTCCTCGGGGCTGGAACGTATTTGATCGGCGTGCCGCATGCACTGCTCTGGGGTGTCTTAGCAGCGTTGCTTCGGTTTATTCCCTATGTAGGTGCGCCGACGGCCGCCCTTTTTCCGATGGCGATGGCGATGGCTGTTTTCCCTTCTTGGAACCCAGCCATTCTCGTATTCGGTCTTTTCATCGCTATAGAAGTAGTCGCCGCAAATCTAATTGAGCCTTGGTTATACGGTACGCACATTGGGATCTCACCGCTGGCTATCCTCGTGGCAGCCGTATTTTGGGCAACCCTATGGGGTCCAGTGGGATTGATTTTGTCAACCCCTCTTACAGTATGTCTGATCTTATTGGGCCGATACGTGCCAGAGTTGGGTTTTCTCGAAATTATGTTAGGTGACGAGGCGGCTCTAGGAGTTCTGAACCATCCAGGAACTATCGGGAGAACGCGTCGGAGCCGCTAGGACAATAGAAGCCCATTGGCGAACGGCAGCAAAACGAAAACAAGGAACCGGACCCTAGGCTTCAGCGCACCGATCAATTGCGTTAAATCATTCGATGAGTTAAATCATTGAAAGATTTGGCGGGGACGATGGGACTCGAACCCACGGCCTCTGCCGTCACCGCGAAAACTTTAACCGTAACTAACTCGCTGTTGACGTGAGTCCCAGATTTACTTCGAGCTTTTTCTTTTGGTTTTCGGCTTATGTGAGCGCTCTTGCTTATCGCCGGATCGGTTCAAGTGCTCAGGAATTCCCGTGATAAGACCTTGATAATCCGTGAGGCGGTCCCCAAGGATGACCACGCCCTTGGAGGTTATTTCATATTCGCGGATATCCTTGCTATGGTTGCCGCCGCGCATCTTGATAACGACCATGATCTTGCGAAGTTGGCCGTCGATGTTTACGTACCGAAGCCGGATAATGTCATCGGTGAGAAAGGAAATCGAGTAGGTGCTGAAGGGAAATTCTGTGAAAGACTCGTTCATCTCAACCGTGCTTAGAATCGTCACCCCGACTCCAGTCAAGGCAGTGATCATTCGGTAGAGCGATTCGCGAAAGTCCGCGCGGAAGCCGGGTGCTAGCGCCATCTCAAAGCCCGCCAGCGAATCAATCACCAGGCGCTTGGCGCCAATCTTCCGGACCGCGTCGAGAATCTCGTGCATGGTTTCATCTACGGAGAGGTCGAGGGGACGGAGGTAAAGGATTTCGAGTTTCTTCTCTTTTCGCGGCGTTTTCAAATCCAGACCAAAACTGCTGGCCCGCTCCGCGTACTCTTGCGGCCGTTCTTCGAAGACCACCACAATTCCCGGATCGCCCTGACGTATACCCTCAGCGATGAATTGGGTTGCCAAGACTGATTTTCCCGTTCCCGAAGCCCCTGCCACCAGGACACTATCGCCTTCGGGAATGCCCCCGCCGAGCATCTTGTCTAATTCCGGAATACCGATGGAAAGGCGTCGTGTGCTGGGGATCTTCCTTGCTTGTCCCGCGAGCCCAAGAGTACGCGAGAAAGCTTGTAGCCCAGCATGGGTAATGCGGAAGGTGTGCAATCCGGGCACAGACGCCTGCCCGCGCAGTTTCACGATCTGTAGCTTCCGCACAATGGAATTTCGCTCCGCAGCCTGGTAAAGCCAAAAGAGGCCATCAGACACGGTGAAAACGGGATTGTCGCGGATCTCACCTTCGACATATTCCCCGACCAGAAAAGTCGTGGCCTGCCAACTCGTCAGGAGCAGGGCTAACCGCTGAATGAAAGCTTGCAGCTCCACTTCGGTGGTACCGCCTTGCGCCTTCCGCACCACCGTGCGAAAAGAGTCGACTACCACGACGCCGGGACTTGCCTTCTCAACCTCTCTCGTAATTTCCTCTAAGACCGCGTCCAGATCCTTCTCCAACACGACCTGGCTCAAGTTGATAAAGCGGACGGCGGTGTTTAACTTCGCCTGGTCAAAGAACGTGTACTGTTGCTGGTAGCGCAGCATTTTAATGGCGGGTTCGCCGAGGATGGTGAAATAAAGCGCGGGGCGGTCCGGCGTTGCGTTGGCGAATATGATTTGGTGCGCCAGCGTGGTCTTGCCGCTTCCCGGGGCTCCCGCGATGATATTAAAAGAAAACTCCGGGAGGCCGCCGCCCAGGATTTCATCGAGGCCCGGCACCCCGGTCGGCAGTTTTTTTATTATCACTCTATCTTGTGCGCTCAAGCTTCCTCTCCTTCTCGGAAACGCGGCCGTCGAAGGCGGCCTCCG
>JBEKTR010000241.1:0-5671 GCA_049515835.1 Terriglobales bacterium | reverse complement strand
CCCCTCGCGCTGTAATTGTAGGAGCCGGATTCGGCGGTTTGAAAGCGGCCCAACTCCTGTCGCGTTTAAAGCTACAGGTCACAGTCGTAGACCGTAGGAACCATCATACTTTCCAGCCATTGCTTTATCAGGTCGCAACGGCTGGTTTGTCTCCCGGAGAGATTGCGGCGCCTATTCGCTCGATTCTTCGGGGCCGGCGTAATGTCGAAGTCCTGCTCGGAGAAGTGCTGGATTTCGATCTGACGCGGCGAGTGGTCAAGCTTTCCAACATGGAACTTCCCTATGATTACCTGATCGTCGCGGCCGGTGCCAGCCACGCCTATTTCGGGCACGACGAGTGGGAGCGGCTGGCTCCAGGATTGAAGACCCTCGAAGATGCAACGGAAATCCGGGGGCGCGTCTTGCTCGCCTTCGAACTGGCGGAGCGCGAAGCGGCAAACGGCGCGCCTCATATGCCATTGAACCTTGTTGTCGTCGGGGGAGGCCCCACTGGCGTTGAACTGGCGGGTACACTGGCCGAAATTGTTCATCACGCGTTCAAGAACGAATTTCGAGCGATCGACCCGACGCGAGCACGAGTGATTCTGATTGAGGGTGGCCCGCGTGTCTTGCCGGCCTACGCGGAAGACCTGTCCCGAAGTGCCGAGCGCCAATTGCAAAAGCTGGGAGTCGAAGTCCGAACGTCGACCATGGTGACGCAGATCGAGCCGGGAGCGGTCTACACCGGCGCCACCAAGTTGCCGGCAGCCGTCATCCTCTGGGCTGCGGGAGTGGCGGCTTCGCCTCTCGGCAAGAAGCTGGGCGGCCCCATCGATCGCGCGGGCCGAGTTGATGTGACCCCGGATCTCAGCATTCCCGGACATCCTGAAGTGTTCGTCGTCGGAGACCTCGCCGCGCTGAAGGACAAGAACGGCCAACTGCTGCCCGGCGTCGCTCCGGTGGCACTTCAAGAGGGTGCTGCTGTCGCGCGGAATATAAAACGCGATCTGGATGGAGAACCCCGCAGAGATTTCCTCTATGTGGACAAGGGCAGTCTCGCCACGATAGGTCGCGCCGCAGCTATTGCGCAATTTGGCAAAGTGCATATTTCGGGCTACTTTGCCTGGCTCTCGTGGTTATTCGTGCATATTTTCTTTCTCATCGGGTTCCGCAATCGACTGCTCGTCATGATCCAATGGGCTTGGTCTTATTGGACATACGAGCGTGGGGCAAGGCTCATTATCGGCGCGTCAAGGCTGCCGGGATGGGTAGAACCTGCCCAATCTTCTGTGGGTCCGCAGTCCGAATCCTCTGCCAAAGGCTTGGCTTGAGAAAGTCGTTCCCGCAAGCAGCTTTTGAGAGAGAATAGTCGGTAGGCTATGAAATTCTATTCGTTCTGGCGTCCTGCAGCGGCGGTTGTCGTGGTTCTTAGCGCTCTTCTTCCGATAGCCCGCGGTCAAGTGTTGAAGCTTTCCGTGGATGACACGATTCATCCCATCACTGCCGAATATATCGGCCGCGGGCTCGATCAAGCTGTTCGGGAAAAGGATTCCGCAGTTCTGATCGAGTTGAATACTCCGGGTGGATTGCTCGACTCAACCCACGACATCATTCAGAAGATTCTCGCATCGCCCCTACCGGTCATCGTCTACGTGGCCCCCAGCGGACGCCGTGCAGCATCAGCGGGCTTCTTCATTCTGGAAAGTGCGGACGTGGCTGCCATGGCTCCCGGCACCAACACCGGGGCAGCGCATCCTGTGACTCTCGGCGGCGGCAAGATGGACGACGTAATGAAGGAGAAAATTGAAAACGACACGGCTGCTTTTATGCGATCGTTCGTCTCGAAGCGGGGGCGCAATGTGGAGGTCGCCGAGTCCGCCGTCCGCCAGTCGAAATCCTTCACCGACCAGGAAGCGCTCACGCAGAAGTTGATTGATTACGACGCTTCCAGTGAAGAGGATCTGTTCCACCAAATGACTGGTAAACCGGTAAAGCTTTTCAACGGAAACACCATCACTCTGAATCTGGCGGGACAGTCGGTACGGTTGTTCCCCATGACGGTCAAACAGCGGATTTTGGCCTACATGATGGATCCTAATGTTGCCTTTATCTTGTTGGCCGTGGGAGCGCTGGCACTGTATGCCGAATTCAACCATCCCGGCGCGGTCGTGCCGGGCACCGTGGGTGTCGTATTCATCCTGCTCGCAGTATTTGCCCTAAATTTGTTGCCGACACGTTTTGCGGCGATCGGGCTCATTGTGGCCGCGTTCGTTCTGTTTACGCTGGAAGCAAAATTTATGACCCACGGAGTGCTGGCTCTGGGCGGCATCGTTACCCTCACTTTGGGCGGACTCCTGCTCGTTGACGCGCCTATCCCGGAAATGCGAGTGCATTTGACTACAGCACTTGCGGTAAGCCTTCCCCTGGGGCTGATAACCGTGTTCCTGATGAGCATTGCCTTCAAGGCCCGTGCCAACAAGGTGGTCACGGGCGCCCAGGGCATGATCGGCCAAATCGGTACTGCCCAAACCCAGCTCGCGCCTGGCGGGAAGGTTTTCCTTCATGGGGAAATCTGGGATGCAGTATCGTCTGCCGCAGTACCGGCGGGACAAAGCGTCGTGGTACGGGCCCTCGACGGGTTCTTACTGAAAGTCGAACCGGTTAGTTCCAAGCCTTGAAGTCTCGCACCTGACGCGACAACATACATCTACTTATTCGACCCGCTTGCGGCCGCTTCTGCGCTACAATTCGCGATAGATCAGCTTTCAGGCAGGAGATACGGTTATGCCGTTTGGAGTAGGTTTTGGCACCATTGTCATCATCATCGTTGCGTTTTACGTCCTAAGTTCAATCAAGATCATCACGGAGTATGAGCGCGCCGTAATCTTCCGGTTGGGCAGATTGCTTTCTCATGAAAAGGGTCCGGGCGTCGTTTTGGTATTTGCGCCTTTGGATCGCATGGTTCGAGTCTCGTTGCGCCAAGAGGCGCTCGAAGTTCCGCCTCAAGACATCATCACGCGCGACAACGTCACTTTGAAGGTGAACGCCGTCATCTTTCTGCGCGTCATTGACCCGCGGAAGGCTGTAGTTGAAGTCTCCAACTATGTTTACCAAACTTCCCAGTTCGCGCAAACGACTCTACGCTCGGTGCTGGGCGAGCAGGAACTGGACGAACTGCTCGCGCACCGCGACAAAATCAACCTCCGCCTGCAAAGCATTCTGGATACGCACACTGCTCCCTGGGGCGTAAAAGTCGCGAATGTAGAAGTGAAACAAGTGGACATGCCGGAATCCATGTTGCGGGCCATGGCGAAACAGGCAGAGGCCGAACGCGAGAAGCGTTCGAAGATTATCCATGCGGAAGGTGAGTTCGCCGCCGCACAGCGCTTGGTGGATGCAGCGGGTCTGCTCGCGACACAACCGGTCAGCGTTCAACTAAGGTACTTACAGACCTTAACCGAAATTGGAGTGGAGAAAAACACGACCGTGGTATTCCCGGTGCCGGTGGATTTCTTTTCGGGTTTGCAGAAGGTTTTGCTTAAGGCGGGGGAAGGCGTACCGGACAAAACTTAGCCAGGTTAAAGAGTCTAATTGGAGGTTTGAGGGTTCATGGCGACATCCCGACAAGTGGAAGATACAGAAATCACGCTCACGACGAGCAAGGTTCTGGCCCTGTTCTTCGCATTGTCTGCCGTCTGCGCGGTGTTTTTTGCCATCGGCTTTCTTTTTGGCAAAAACTCGGTGAGGCAGGCCGAGACAGCTGCTGCATCGCAATCTGGCGTCGCTATCCGCACTGAGACTCCCAAACCCCCGGCCGGCCCTTCAGCAACGCCGCCCCTCGCAATACCGGCCGACACAACGCCGGTTGCCTCGGCAACAACAAAGCCTGATGCTCCAACTCCCGGCGACAGTGTTACTCCCACACCAGAGGCGGACGCGTCCATTCCCAGGCCGACCAATGGCTACTACGTCCAAGTGGCGGCTGTCAGCAAGCAAGAAGACGCCGACGCACTGATTGATGCTCTCAAAAAGAAGCAGTATCCAGCGTTCTTGCCCGCAGCAGCAACCGACAATCTCTTCCACGTACAGATCGGTCCTTTCGCGGAAATTAAGGATGCCGAGGCCGTCCGATCTCGTCTGCTCAGTGACGGTTACAATCCAATTATCAAGCGATAATTAGGAATACATTGACAAGCGTCTATATGAACGATATTGCTTGTTCATGGCCAATCCTGAAGTCAAGCTCAATGACATATTGCACGCCGTCGCAGATCCGGCACGCCAAAAAATCCTTCACGCGCTAAAAGAAAAAGGCGCATCGTCGGTGGGGCGGGAAACTGGGCTCTGTGCATCGGATATCGAAGCGCGTATTCCACTCTCCCAACCGACCATATCCCACCATATGGCGATATTGCGCAGGGCAGGCTTGGTGGAAGCTACGCGGATGGGTCAATGGATCCTGTATCGAAGGAATGAAACGGTCTTAAGGAATTTCATCAAGGCATTAAAGCGAGGGCTTTAGCGAACTATCGGGCGCTTGCAGATTGGGCTTTCTGCATCAGCTTGCGGGCCTGCTCAATCAACTCCCCGACTTCAAATGGCTTTACCAGGTAAGGGACGTGATTTTCCTGGAGGAAGCTCAACGTTTCCGGCGTTACCACATTTGCAAAAGTAAACAGGAGATGTTTCTCAACCCCGGCATGATTTTCTCTGAGCCAGTGGTGGATTCGAATTGCGTCCCATCCCCCCGGCATAAGGCCATTGATAATTACAGCGTCGAAACTGGTCTTATCCATCTCATCTTTCAGCGCATCGCAGGTCACCAGAGTCGAAACCCGCGCGCCTGCGCCGGTCAGAAGGTCGCTTTCGAACTCGAGCACGCCTTCCTCGTCTTCGACCAGTAAGATGTTCCCTTCCACCGCCAACTCTCGCCTCGACTGCACCTGGACTTTGGCAGGCGCAATCATCGCTCCCGTGGAAGGCAGACATATTTCGATGGCTGCGCCCCCCCTGGCCAAATTGCGCGCTGTGATGTCGCCGGCGTGTTCTTTGATAATGCCGTAACAAATGCTCAACCCTAGCCCGGTTCCTTTGCCCACATTCTTCGTGGTGTAGAAAGGCTCAAAAATGCGATTGGGCTCGCTGATTCCGGGCCCGGTGTCCTGAAACACAATGTGCACTTGGCCGTCTTTGGCATAAACCTTAACGGTGAGAATTCCGCTCCGGCCAGTCTCGAGCATCGCATCCACTGAATTGTTCACTATGTTGAGAAACACCTGCTCCAGATGGTGCGGGTCCCCTTTCACTGCGGGTATGAAGGCGCCGATTTCGCGCTCCAGTGCAATGTTGTTTACCTTCAGATCGTAATCGCGTAAGGCGAAAACTTCGTCGAGCACTCTGCAGACATCCACATCTTGTTTGTGCGGTTTGTGCTGGCGCGCAAAGGACAAAAGATTCTGCACGACGCGATGGGTACGTTGAGCTTGCTTGAACAGCTTTGCGGCGAAATCCGATGCTTTATCGCTCAACCCCTCGCTTTCGAGCAGTTGTGCGTAGCCTAGGATCGCCGTCAAGGGATTGTTCAATTCGTGCGCAACGCCAGAAATTAACTGCCCAACCGCAGACATCTTCTCGCTTTGCAGAAGTTGTTCTTGGGTGCGGCGCAAATCTTCATAGGCGCGGCAGCTTTCCT
>JBEKTR010000240.1:0-5678 GCA_049515835.1 Terriglobales bacterium | reverse complement strand
GATCCTGGAAATTGTGCCGCTGCAACTGCTGGCGTATCACATCGCCGTGCGCCGCGGGTGCGACGTGGACCAGCCGAGAAATTTGGCGAAGTCGGTCACGGTCGAATAATTACGGAATCGTCACTGTCGCACCCTCTGGATAACTGCGGTGCGCCTTACGCCCGTTCACTACGTAATACACCGACAAAGTTTTCACTTGTCCCAGCGCGGGATCTCCACCCATCGCAACGTTCGTTACCTGGAATGTGAGCACCGGACCGCGAATCATCGCGTTCAAGCGATCCCTGACGTCGCGGACACGACGGCCATGGCCGTACGTCGCTTCGATGATACTTAGGCCCTGATATGACGGATTGGGACGGTTCCAAGTGCCCCCGGGATAATAGTTCGGGCCGACAACCGACATGGTGACGACGTCGCCTTCGCGGTAATGATAGTTTTGGGAGCGCCCGCGCCAGTCACCGCAGGTGAGCTGGAAGGTTTTTTTCTGGTTAGGCGCAGGATCGCCGAAGACGGAATTACTGACGCGAAAATTCAGTTGCCCACCCCGGACCATTCCTTGCACTTGCGCCGTGACGTCAGCGCTGCGGTGCCCGGCGCCGTAAAAGGCGCGCTGAATCTGGCATTGCGCAGAAGAGAGCGTAGGCAATAAGACAACCGTGGCAAGAACGAACATCGCAGCTA
Source organism: Terriglobales bacterium (assembly GCA_049515835.1). Classification (GTDB taxonomy): domain Bacteria; phylum Acidobacteriota; class Terriglobia; order Terriglobales; family Acidobacteriaceae; genus JAJPHW01. Next base: position 4,994 of record JBEKTR010000240.1, on the reverse strand, counting down.
AACGCGACTTCATAAGATGGCCTCGCTGATGGCGGTGTCGAAGAACGCCGACAGCATAACACAGCTCATCCGGCTCGATTCCTTTCGTGGCATAACATCATCCAAATACAATTGTTGGATCATGATCTTGAATAACCTGATAGATATTTATGGCTCAATTTAAAACTTATGCAGCACGCTTGGTTCAAGCTCTAGCGCTTTCCGATTACACCAAACATCTCGAATTTGAGGTGAAAGACTTGCCGCGCTTCGGCTTCGTGGCCGGGCAATGGCTTTCGGTGAAGCACACGAAGGCCAACAACCAAGGCGAAGAGATCACGCGGGCGTATTCGATCGCATCGCCACCGGCGGAGAATTCGCGATTCGCGTTCTGCCTGAACCGGGTCGAAGATGGCTTCATGTCGAACTATCTTTGCGATTTGCGCGAAGGCGATGAGATCGAATTTCAAGGGCCGTTCGGGGATTTCATTCTCCGCCCGCCCATGCGCGACACGTTGTTCATTGCAACGGGTACAGGCATTGCGCCGTTTCGAGGGATGCTTCACTGGCTGCTGGCGGATGAAACGCGGCATCAGGGCAAAACGCTGACGCTGATTTTCGGCAACCGGACGGAAAAGGACATTTACTACAATGAGGAATTTCTGAAGCTGGCGGCAGAGCGTGAGAATTTCCGCTATTTGCCGACGCTGAGCCGGGCTGATGACAATTGGGAGGGCTTGCGCGGCTATGTGCAGGAACACTTGCCCGACATTGCCGCGGGAAGAACCGACGCGCATGCGTACATCTGTGGGCTGGACAAGATGGTGAAGGCGAACCGCGAACTACTCAAATCGCTGGGATGGGACCGCAAGTCGATTCTCTACGAAAAATACGATTGAGGGTGATCCGGCGATTACGCCGGTAACTTGTCCGCGCCGTCGCGTGAATTCAAAATCGTCTTGAGGACGCTCTTATGACGACGCCTGCGCAAGCTCCGTATCCGAATCAAAAGCCAGATACTTCCGCGACGACCACAATATCGCCGAAGGGCGGTCGCGCCAGCACGGCTGGGCGCAGCGACGATAACAAATTCGACATTCATATTGAATCGGCGGAGCGCTCGCCGCTGAAAAAAGTGGCCGGAATTTTTGTGGCCCTTCTTCTCTTGGGAGGCGCTTACTACGCATGGCGGGGCAACATGGCGCGGCCGTCGGCTAAGCCGACCGAGGCTGCGGCGAATTCGACGACGGGTTCGAATGCAGCAGATTTATCGCTTCCTGCGCCTTCGGCTTTACCAGCGGCGCAAGCCGATGTCCAAGTGGTGCATGGTTTGGTCAAGATTGCCGATTCTCAGGTGTTTGCGATTGAGGTGCCGCCGCATGCGGTGCATCCGCATGTGCACGGGGAATTCCATACGGTTGGGTCGACAGCTCCAGCCGTGGACTTGCTGCTGATGGATCAGCAGCAATATGACGACTTTTCGCACCACAGCCCCCTCGATTGGATGCAGGGGCAGGAAGGCACCAAGAGCGCGGACGTCGATTGGCCGCTGCATCCCACGGCCGGTGAGGCGCAGAAATATTACTTAGTCTTTGCCACGAGCCAGCATGGTGGCTCGGCAACGGTGAAGGCGGATTTCGTGGTGGGCTTGGAGTAGATTTTAACGAGCGACGGCTCATTGTCATTCTCACTTATTTGTCTCGCCGTATCGGTGCCGAAAATCTAATATTTCATCTTTTCGGTACGGCTAAAAGCTGTGCCCTTCCCAAACCCTGCGTCGTCCTAGGTGTAGAATTCGTGCGCCTGAATTTCAAATTGAAAAGCAAGCCAGAAAACCAAAGGAGAATCACATGAAACGATCACTGTGGGTTGGGGCGGTCGCAGTTGCGATGTTGGCCGCATGGTCGGTTGGCCGGATGCAAGGACAGCAAGATCAGTCCAAGGTAATCTTCGTCGATTCGAATAAGGCGACTTACACAGGAACGAACAAGGGCGTCACCGGGACTCCTCTCTGGGGAGATCCAACCATGGGAGCGCATGCTACGTTCTCAAAGTTCGAGCCGGGATACGACGCCGGCATGCACACTCACACCAACGATGTTTGGATCGTCGTGGTGAAGGGCGCCTATCTGTACAAAGACGAAGCCGGCGAAAAACGCGTCGGGCCTGGCGACTACTTGCGCGTTCCCGGAGGACACAAGCACTGGAGCGGCGGAGACAAAAAAGAGGGCGCGTTGTTCTACGAAGAATCGTCGGGCAAGTTCGATTTGATCCCGGTGAAGTAAGAGTTGGAGCTTCGCGGAATCCCATGTCTCGCAAAAGAGGCGAGACATGGGGGCGCCCGCATTCCGACTAACATGATTTGTATCAGGATAGGGCTTCAGCCTTATCGTCTCGAAGTATAAGCACGATGGGCTTTAGCCCCTGTGGAGGAGGATCCAACTCACGGCCTGGCCTTCCCGACGAATACGGGTAGTCTTCCGCACGCACGACAAGACGCCTTTTCACAGGGTTATTGCGAATATATTCTCGCGTATGCGCGTAATGCTCTGTATCCAAAACCCTTACTTCGGAGAAGCCTTTCTGCCAGAAGGGCGCTCGTATTCCAAGCTCTTTGCCTGCGCGAAACGCAAATCCTCCCTTGACGAACTGGACCGCGCGTTCCACGGTCATGTCCCCTCCGACAGTAAGCAACAAATGAAAGTGGTCGGGCATGACCACAAATTCATGAAGCGTGAATTTTCCCTGCGTGCGGTATTCGTAGAGAGTCTTAATGAAGAGCTCTGCGGCGCGATCAGATTGCAACAAGTTTCGCTTTCCCCATGTTGATGAGGTCACAAAGAAAGTGCGAGCGCGAGAAATGATGCTGGCGGGGTTTGCGTGACGAGAAGGAATTGCCATTCGAAAAGTATCCGCGGTGGATGTGGCGTTGTATGTGATGGATATCACAATGACAGCGCCTAAAGGCGATCGATGCCGGGTTTATACCGGCAGGCCTGAAGGCCCGCCCTGATACGAAGCTTAGGACTTGCGGTTGTATTAGCAGTGCTGGAGCTGTGCTCCAAAAAACGAAATTCGATTTGATCCCGGTGAAGTAGAAGTTGCAGGCTGGTGGAACCCATGTCTCGCGGAAGAGACGGGACATGGGGCACCCGGCATGGCTTTAATGATGTCCTGCGTTCGTAACTTTTGATTTCGCATCGAATCGGGCGCAAAAGTGCTGTGTGCGGTGTCTAAGCATACGTGGCTTTTTCATTCCGCAGGATTTTCATTCGATTTGCAATCGGCATAATTGCGTTGAGTTGCATCCTCATCATTACGACCCGCCTGCAGCAGTACAGGGTTCGCTTCTGCGCTAGTCAACTATCAAGTGATTTGGAATTGCTTGAAGTCGGAAAAGCAACTTTAGACCAGGTGCGGCCACTATTACAGAAATGGAACGCGGCTTATGAGGGGCAATGCACAGCAGATCGGTGCGACGCTGTCATTGAAATCCGCGATTTTGGATGGGCACACGCCGACTGGGCATATTGGTATTCGATCCCAGTCTATAGGTGCTTCGGCGGACGTCCCAGCAAGATCTTCGCGGAAGTGGGGATTGAAAACGGCGTGGTGAACAGAAAAGCCTTAACTTTGATCGTTGAGGTCTTCCCAGATGAAAACGAGCGCGCATCTGCGGGTTACAATTTGATCGCCAAAACTTCGTTCACTCCCGGCCTCGCCGACATGGACGAAGACGCCCCGAGTCATCCATATAAGATTGGCAGGCCAACCGGTTGCTTGGGTTGCGTCTCGATTTATACGCGCCTCACCCCCTTTGCGTCGCAAGCAGATGTAAAAAAATTGAGTCAGATTAATTTCTCGTGCTTAACAAGATGGCTTTCTCCCTGCCGTTCAAGACAGGACATCATGCCTGCGGCATGGGCAGAGAAACATTCGACTGATCCATCATGGTAGGTCGCCCTGTAACGGGAACTTATATCGGGGCACTTTAAAAGATCCACCGTTCTATGTCGAGCTATTACATCGAGGGAATTTACGTCTCATCGACGCGAACTCAGACGGCTAGACTCAGCGGCGCGGCTATGGCCGTGCGCTCCCAAACAAGCCAAAAGTCCAATTAACTTTGGAATCCCAGCACTTCCTTTTCTCATCTAAACATTGACAATGATTCACTCAGGTCTTAGGATAGTCCTGAGCGCAATCATAAGTGCACTGATTATAAAGCACTTAGCGAATTATAGCTGTCCAAAAGAAGTTCAGGAGGTGCCAATTATGGCCAAGATTATAGGAATTGACTTGGGGACCACCAACTCTTGCGTAGCAGTGATGGAGGGTGGCGAGCCCAAGGTTATCGCAAATGAAGAAGGTGGTCGAACCACGCCGTCGGTCGTCGGCTTTACCAAATCCGGGGAGCGGCTGGTTGGCCAGGTGGCCAAGCGGCAGGCGATTACCAATCCCGAGAACACTGTTTATTCAATTAAGCGGTTCATGGGACGCCGTTTCGACGAAGTCACAGAAGAAATCAAGATGGTGCCCTACAAGGTCGTGAAGTCGGGCGATCACGTCGCGGTGCTGGCGCAGGGCAAGGAGTACACCCCGCCGCAAGTCTCTGCGATGATTTTGCAGAAATTGAAGAAGGCGGCAGAAGACTACCTCGGCGAAAAAGTCACCGAAGCGGTCATCACCGTGCCTGCATATTTCAACGACGCGCAGCGCCAGGCAACGAAAGACGCTGGGCAGATTGCCGGACTCGAAGTAAAGCGCATCATCAACGAGCCCACGGCGGCAGCGCTGGCTTACGGTCTCGACAAGAAGAAGGACGAGACGATTGCGGTTTATGACTTCGGCGGCGGTACGTTCGATATTTCGATTCTCGAAGTCGGCGAAGGCGTCATTGAAGTCAAAGCCACCAACGGCGATACGCATTTGGGCGGCGACAACCTCGACCAGAAGATTGTTGACTGGTTGATTGACGAGTTCAAGAAGAACGAAGGCCTCGACCTGCGCGGCAA
>JBEKTR010000239.1:0-5692 GCA_049515835.1 Terriglobales bacterium | reverse complement strand
GTTGCCTGATGAACGTCCAGCCCAATATACTTAGTGTCATTCATGAGGGTGCTCCTTTCTGTAGGCGTTGATACGAGCAATCAAAACCTACTTCAAAGGGGCGCCCTTTTATAATGCGTTACTCAGGCGTTGACCTTTTCTGATTGAATGGTCAACTTTGCGGTAGTGCCTGTTGGCTGTTGTACTCCCGTGGTGAAATAGAAAGTAGCTCCGTGGTCGGGCTCGGCCTCAGCCCAAATACTTCCTCCGTGGTTTTGAACGATCCGATGCACGGTGGCCAGACCGACGCCAATACCTTCAAACTCGGCATCCGTGTGCATGCGGTTAGCTTTCCGAATCGCCCCCGGATTCCGGCTTCTTCCTTGCGCCCTTCGTTGTACTAGTCTGGCCAGCTTGCATGGATCTCATCGCAACCCGAAGCCGTGGGAGCCGGTCCGGTCCACATCGCGTTTCTCCAAGGTTAAAAGACAGACACCGGCTCGCGTCTCAACTCAACGGATGGCTCCTTCGCGTTTAACGGGAAGCCGAACGTAAAATGTCGTACCGCGTCCCAATTCCGTCTCGAAAGTGAGGGTTCCGCCGTGCTTTTTCACAACGATCGACCGCGCAATCGACAGTCCCTGGCCCGTTCCTCGTCCCACTTCTTTCGTCGTGAAGAACGGATCGAAAATCTTCTCCCGGATTTCCTCAGGGATACCCGTTCCGCTGTCAGAAATTGCCACCTCGACGAACTCCCCGTCCTGTCTGGTTCGCACTTCAATTATTCCTCTGCGCCCCGCTGGTTTGTTGGCGTCCCCGATCGCGTGCGCCGCGTTGACCAACAGGTTCAAAAACACCTGGTTGAGGTCTCCCAGGTTGCAGAAGACCGGGGAGAGCTGGCCGTAGTCACAGTTCACATCCGCCACGTACTTGAGTTCGTTTCGCGCGACGATCAGTGTGCTTTGAATGGCCTGATTGAGATCCGCAGCCGCGATGCCCCGGTGGTCGACGTGCGAAAAATCCTTCATGGCTCGGACGATTGTAGCGACTTGTTTTAAGCCCTCGATCGTTTGCTCGATGGCTTTGGGGATCTCGTCCCGCAGAAACTCCCAATCGACCTTTTCGCGTTCCGCCACAGCCTCATCGATGACTTCCTTGGTGAGCGAACCTTTTATGATTTCCGCGGAGATGTTGTCGTACCTGGCCACGACGCCGGAGATCGCGCGAAAGGCATCGCGCAGGAAATGAGTATTGTCGCTCACGAACTGAATCGGCGTGTTTATTTCATGAGCAATTCCCGCAGCCAGAGAGCCGACGGCCTCGAGTTTCTGGGCGTGGCGGAGCTCCATTTCCATTTTCTTGTTGTCATCCATCAAGACGTTCAGATGGGCCGTGCGCTCCTCGACTCTCCGTTCCAGATCCTTTTGCGAGTGCAGCAATTCGATATCCCGCTGTTGGATGTGGCCCAACATCGCGTTGAACGCATCCACCAGCGCCCCGACTTCATCGTTGCCGAGCTTTTGGGCGCGAATGGAATAGTCCTGCTGTTGGTCGACGGTGAGGGCGGTGGCCGCGAGTTGCCGGATCGGCGTGGAAACAATGCGCTGCAGCACCGAGGCGAGCAGCAGCGCGAGCCCCATCGACGCAAGCAGCACCAGCAGGACGAGGCCGAGAAAACGATCGATCTGACGATTGACATCTTGCAGATCGGATTCGATAAGGATGGTGCCTTGCGCTTGTCCTTTTAGGACGACTTTGTGAAACAGGAACAGGTGCCCTGAAATCGTATAGTTTCCCTCTTGCGACGAAGGAGCGGCTGGGCACTGGATGGCGGGAGATGTACGGGTGTAAGTTGCGAAGACTCTCCCGTCGAGGTCATACGTGCATGCGATGATCACATTTTCATTGGCGCGCAGCGCGCCCAGAATGGCCTCCGCCGCTTTACTGTCGCGAAATGTCAAGGCAGCGGCACTGTTAAAGCCCACCATTTGCGCGGCGGTTTCGAGTTCCTGCGCCTTGGAACGGAGAAGAGTCGCCCGGGCGTAGAAGCTAAGCGCCGTCGACACCACGAGCAGTGCCACCGTGCAGGTGAGCACGACAATCCCTTGCAGTTTCGCGCGAATTGGAATATCTCGATACGAGCGCATGTCAGTTCGTCTGTTCGGAAGGGATGTCGTGAACAATTTTCGCCAACGCCAGAACGTTGGAGCTGATCGCCAAATGAGATCGTTGTACCGCATCGACGTTGATGGAGAAGTGCACGGCGTTATCTTCGAGATACAACTGAATCCCGCCGCCCCGCCTGGCAAAATCCTGGGCATCCCCTACAACCAGGGTGCTGGATCCTTTCAATCGGTTGAGAATGCCTGAGAGATTCTTATTTTCCGCACGGCTGACATAGGCGATCTGGCAGATCGTCAAGTCATCTAGGTTACTCAGTCGGCGAATCACGATTTCATGCTGATCGATTCGCTGGCCGCGGACGATGCGGTCCAAAGCGCTGCCGAATGGATCGGTGCCTACGATGCAAAGCACAAACGGCGATCTGTTCAAGGCGGTGGTGTTGGCGGGCCAATCGACAAATCTTGCAAAATCGTAAAGGAACGTCGCTTTGACGTCGTATTCGGCAACCCCGCCCGATTGCCCGTGGCACATCAGGCTACCGAATAGAATGGTGCATAGAAGCACGCGTAGACGCAGAGATTGGATTGAAAATCGACGGCTCATGCGGGCCACAAGGACTTGGAGCGTATGAGTCCTCCCCGGCACGCGTTCATGCCGGTTGATGCGTGTAGCAGGGGCGAAAGCCGGAACCGGTGAAGGTCGCCAGGGAAGCACCTATGCTTCGTGGGATTTATCGGTCGCACCGAGTAAATCATTACTCTTGAGCAAGAAGGCCCCAACTAGACTCCCCGCACTACGGCGCAGCCGTTCATTCTGGAACACGTAAATCGCCTTGCTACAGCGCCTGCCTTTCTTCCAGCCGACGAGGAGTAGCTCTGCCCCGGAAATTCATGCAAATACGGAACGCAGCCGATTTTATTGTTGGCACAGGAACCTCTGACCATCCTCGGTTCTTGGCAATAGCAGGAAGGAGAAAAAGAATCGTCCGTTCACCAATGCCGGGAGCACTCCCCGCGAAAGCCAGGGTGTCTGGACTGGTGGGTTCGATACTCCTGCTGCTTTCGTGCGCATGCCCGGCCCAGTCGCAGCAGCAAGCGCCGGAAGACCTTAAGCAACTCCCCATCGAGGAGCTGGTTAATGTGAAGATCGAGACCGTGTATGGTGCGTCGAAGTTCATCGAGAAAGTGGGAGACGCGCCGGCCTCGGTGACCATCGTCACCGGGGAAGAAATTCAGCGGTATGGATATCGAACCCTGGCAGATGTGCTGAAAAGCGTGCGGGGATTTTATGTGATCAACGATCGCAATTATACCTATGTAGGCGTGCGGGGATTTTCCAGGCCCAGCGACTACAACGCGCGAATCCTGTTCCTCATCGACGGCCATCGCGAAAACGACAATATTTTCGATGGAGCCTACGTGGGGACAGAGTTCCCGATAGACATCGACTTAATCGACCACATCGAGATTATTCGCGGGCCCGGCTCCGCAGTGTACGGCACCGGGGCGTTTGCCGCCGTTATCAATGTGATCACGAAACGCGGCCGGGATCTCGACGCGCTGGAAATATCGGCCGAAGCCGGCAGCTGGAACACTTACAAGACACGGCTCAGCTATGGACACCGCTTCAACAATGATCTGGAATTTCTCATCTCCGGGAGTTTTTACAACAGCCTCGGACAAAAGCAGCTGTTCTTTCAGGCGTTCGACACTCCGGCGACCAATAACGGCATCGCCATGGACGCGGACAGGGACCAGTCCTATAGCATCCTTGGCGACCTCATTCGGCGCGATTTCACGGTACACGTGGTCCTGAACTCCCGGACGAAACATATTCCGACGGCATCCTTCGGGACGGTTTTCAACGACCCGCGCACCAAGACCACGGACGCCCGGGGCTACATCGACCTGCAATACGCACATTCTCTAGGCGGCAAATGGGACATCCTCGGACGAGCTTCTTATGACTGGTACGGATACAACGGGCTCTATATCTACGATTACGCGGGAACGGGAATTCCTCCGTTTACGAAGAATATCGATCTGGCAACGGGCACCTGGTCCAATTTCGAGTTCGACGCTTCCCGCACTTTCTTCGATCGCCACCGAGTCGCTCTGGGAGCCGAATACCGCCAGGATTTCAAGCAGCAGCAATCCAATTACGATCAGCAGCCGTACGTGCTCTACCTCAACAACATGGGGAGCTCTAAAAACGCCGCGTACTATTTTCAGGATCAGTTCTCCCTGCGCAGAAATCTGGTTCTGGTGGGCGGTTTGCGCAGCGATTGGTACGACACTTTTGGAACCACCTACAATCCTCGCTTCGCTCTGGTCTACACTCTGGGCAACAACACCCGCTTCAAAGCGACCTACAACCGGGCCTTCCGGGCTCCGAACCGCTACGAGGAATTCTACGTCAGCAGCAACAGCGACGAGGCGAATCCTTCTCTGCTGCCGGAGCGGATTACCAGCGTCGAGCTGGAAGTCGATCAGAGTCTGGGAAAGCGGTTTCAGTTCACCGCAGCCGGCTTCGTCAATCACATGGACGACTTGATTACACCGGACCTCAATTCCAGCACCGGCCGGCTGGAGTACACCAACAGCGATGCTTTGCGTACCAAAGGCCTGGAGTTCGAATTGGCGGGCAAGACGCGCAGAGGTCTGCAGGGAAAGGCCTCTTACACGCTTCAGAATTCGCGAGATCCTTTCAATAACATCGTCGCGAACTCGCCCCATCAGCTGGGGAAAATGAACCTGTCAGTTCCCCTGCCGCGAAAGCTTTTCGCGGGCATCGAGGGCCAATACACGAGCCGGCGAAGCACTCTGTCGGGGCCCGTGTTGGGCGGATTTGGTGTGGTGAATGTCACCCTGCTGGCGCGGCACCTCGGCAGGCAGTTCGACGTGTCGGCCAATATCGATAACCTCCTGGACAAACGCTACGCCGATTCAGCCGGCTTGGAGTTCCAGGAGGCGTTCATCCCTCAGGACGGGCGAAGCTTCCGCGTGGGGCTCACGTACCGGCTTTCTTCGAGATGAGGGCAAAGCAAAAGACCCGGTGGCTGCCCGGGCCGGCTGTGTCTGGCGAAGGCGAACGAAAACGGAAAGAGGAAGTCGAACAATGATCCGCATTCTGTTCGTGGACGATGAAGTGAAGATTCTCGAAGGGTTGAAGCGGATGATGTGGCTGCACAGGTGCGAATGGGAGATGGCGTTCGCACCCGGCGGGCGCGCGGCTCTCTCAATGCTGGAGTCCTGTGCGTTTGACGTGGTGGTTTCGGACATGCGGATGCCGGAGATGGACGGGGCCGCCCTGCTGGAAATCGTGCGGGAGAAATATCCCAACGTCCTGCGTTTTATCCTTTCCGGCTATACCGAACTGGAGGCTGCCTACCGCGCGGTTCCGGTAGCACATCAGTTCCTATCGAAGCCGTGCGATGCGGACGCGCTCCGCGACGGTATCCAGCGATCGACCAGTTTGGTCGAGGTGCTCAACAGCAAGATGATGGCGAGCATGGTTGGTTCCCTGCGGGACTTGCCGTCGATGCCGCGCACGTGCGCTGAGTTGCGCCGGGTGATGGCCGATCCGGATG
>JBEKTR010000238.1:0-5745 GCA_049515835.1 Terriglobales bacterium | reverse complement strand
CGTTCGTCTCGCCTGTTCCATCCACGCCAGCGATGATCAACTTCGTGCCTACCGTCTTACTGTCCGCGCGGACAAAGGCAACGCGTTTGCCGTCCGGCGAAAAGCCGACACTACCCGCCGCGTTGCTAAAGACGATGCGAACCGGGCCACCTAGAATGGGTACAGATTTAATGGATTCCTCAGCGAAGAAATAAACATAATCTCCGCTCGGACTAAATACTGGCTCCTGACAACAACCCGCGCCAGCCGGAACAATTTCGACATCGCTGCCTGTAGCAATGGAGAGCGTATGCAGCGTGAGGCCCTCGGGCTTGCTCAGCACATAGGCAAGGAATTTGCCGTCGGGCGAGATAACAGCATTTTGGACTTTGCCATTGAATGTGAGCTGGCGAAATGAATACTGCGTGGGCGCGGCCTTTGTGGCTTTGTGCCCAAATATATAAAAAACTAGAGCCGAGCATACGACTGAAATGATGATGCCCGCCAACAGCGGCCATCGCCGGCGTAGCAGGCCAGCCGCAATTTGACTGTCCGAACTGTGCGTCGCGACGGACGAGGAACTCGTGGTCTTCGGCGAAGGAGCACTCACATGCTCTTCTGCGTCATGTATTCCTGCCGCAGAAATTCCCGAACGGCTAGAATCAGTATCCCGCTTGAGCCGCTGCAAGTCGGCTCGCATCTCTGAGGCGTGCTGGTAGCGCAGATTGCGATCTTTTTCCAGCGCCTTATTGATAATGCGTTCCAGTTCCGCCGGGACATCAGGATTCAACCGAACAACGGAGGTAGGCGCCGAATCCAGAATCGCTTTGAAAATTACACCCGAACTTTCGCCGCGAAAGGGCACAAGCCCGGTGGACATTTCGTACAAAACCGCTCCGAAAGAAAACAAATCGGTGCGTGCATCGAGATCTTTAGCGCGAACCTGCTCGGGCGACATATAGGCGACCGTTCCGAGCGTTGACCCGGGACTGGTCAGGTGTTGCGCCTCGATGTTGCCCGTCATCGTGTTCGCCGAGGCAATCTGGCTGGACGAACCGTCCTTTGTCGTAACCTTAGCCAGACCGAAATCGAGCACCTTGGCATGACCGCGTTCCGTCACAAAAATGTTTGCCGGTTTAATGTCGCGATGAACAATTCCTTTCGAGTGTGCCGCATCGAGCGCGTCAGCAATTTCAATCGCAAGAGGGAGCATGGTTTCTGCATCCATGGGGCGTGAACCGATGCGATGCTTCAGCGTTAAGCCCTCGAGATACTCCATGACGATGTAAGTCTGCCCGTCCTGGTTACCAATCTCGTGAATGGTGCAAATATTCGGGTGATTCAAGGCAGATGCAGCCCGAGCTTCCCGGCGGAAGCGCTCAAGAGCCTGCGGGTCACCCGCTAAGTCGTCAGGGAGAAACTTTAGGGCGACAAAACGGCCGAGGGAAACATCTTCAGCCTTGTAAACCACACCCATGCCGCCGCCGCCGAGCTTATCAACGATGCGGTAGTGAGAGATGGTTTGGCCGATCATGGTTCTAGGAATGGTATTGGCCTGGCGGATAGTCGTCAACCAAGGACTAAGGGGAAACCTGCGCGGTTCGCCGTGAGCAGCGCACTATCACTGAAATAATCGCCTGTGGGAATTATCTCACTAGAGGGTCGCCCATTGCAGGGTGGCAACCATAACCTCAGTATGCCAGAAAGCGGTGCCAGATTGTTCTAGGCCAAGGAGAAATCATAGTTCCGCCGGAGCGAACTTACAGAGGGTGGGTGAGATAGCGCCGCGCCGATCAAGGAATAATTTTGAACACAACGCCGCATGCCGGAGAATCAGCACATCTCTTACCCCCATCCACAGCAGTTCCATACAAATTACCGGAGGCATCTAAAGCCAATCCTGCCCATGGGCCCGATCCGTCGGATCCGCCAGTGAATGTATACAGGACGGTCTCTTGTCCAGCCGAGTCTAACCTATAGACGACGCCGCAGCCTTCGGGGCACCTTCCAGTGCCACCGAGGACGGTCGTGCCGTAGATGTTTCCCGCATCGTCAAGCAACACCCCGCCATCGGGCCCTGCACCGTTCGCCCCGTTAAACGTGAGAAGCACGCTAAAGGTCTGCGCCTGCGCCACGCAGGCAAGTGCGAGTACGAGTACGAGCAACAGCGCGTTAATCGTTTTCACGACTGAAGTGGGCATCGGGGATGGCATGGCAAACGCCTCTAGATCGGCAGGCGGACTGAGTAAAGGGGGAGCAGTTCAGGCCGCATCCTGCGAACGAAAGTATAACATCGAGCCGGTAGACTGCGGCGCGAAACTCAAAGGTTCTGACGCGGCCGTCGCGGCCCACCTGTGCATAACCCCGATTCACTGTCTGCTGAAAATGATGACAGAGTAGTCGCCGACAGGAATCGTGGCGTTATAGGGTTGGCCGGCGTAAGGAATGTTGTTCGCCGTGATTGACCCGCTGGGTCCGACGTTTCCAAAATCGCTGCTATAGGTTGTGCTGTCGCTGTTGAAAAGAACTTGCCAGTTTCCGCCGTAAGGCAAACCAATTTCATAACCTGAGCTGAAAACTGTTCCACTCAGGTTCGCAATTACGACTACATCGTCTGCGCCTGGGGAAGACTTGTTGTAGCGGTCATAGACGAGAACATCGTTCTTCTTGTCCTGCTGATAAATGTTCAAGTCTGGATCGGCAAGACCGGGCGAGTTGCCGGTGGCGTTCGTGCGAAGATTCACGACGCTTCCGTAAAGCTGCACGATTCCAGACCACGTCGTCGCATTGGTCCAGTTCAACGGCGTTTTATTGTCGAGATAACTGGGATCGAGAAATTCGTCCCCTTGAAAAATCATGGGCACTTCAGGAGATGTGAACAAGATCGCCGCGCCGAGTGCGGCTTTCTTGCGCGCGATTCGGCTGGTGGGGTCTTGCGGATCTATGAGTTGATACAGCCGGGAGTTCTTGGTCGTTAATTCATTATGCGATTCGACGTAGGCTACGCTCTGCAAGTAAACGCTGTTGAATGTCGAAGTCATGCCCGAGACAACATCTGCAAGAGAAATGGGGTTCGACGATGGAAAATCCTTGCGCACGAAATAACTCAGCGTGGCGTTCCACTGCGAATCAAAGCCCAGACCGCCACTCGCAACGGGCACCGTATCCAACGGTTGCTTCTTGCTGAAGGATACATCCTCGGCGATTTTGAATGAATTCGGCCATGTCGTGTTTGCATTTTGTAGTATTTTTAGGCCATCAGGTAAAGAAACGCCGGGCTTGCCCGTATTCGGGTCGTTACCCACACCGCCGCTCCAGGCGTTGTAAATGTTCGAGACCGAATCCCACCGCAAGCCGTCGCCGTGATACTCGCTGAACCACATTGCGATCTGTCCCGAGATGTACTCCTGCGTAACTGGATAAGAGTAATCAGGCCTGGGTCCCCAGGGCGAGTCCTCCCGATCACCCGTTGAGGCGACTTCGTCATAGAAATAAATGCCGCCGGGAAAATTCTTCGTGTTCCAGCCGTCGAATTCGTAATCCGCGAGATCGAAGGGTCCCCAGTGGTTATGGACAACATCGAAAATAACGGCGAGGCCTTGCTCATGGCATGCATCCACGAAAGCCTTTAGATTGTCGGGACCACCGTATTCGTCGTTGTCCACCGCGTACTGATCGGATGGCCCGTAAGGGTTGGCATAAATGCCATCAAACTGTGTAACTGGCAAGAGTTCGACCGCATTAAACCCCATGCCTGTGATCGCGTTCAATTTGATGATCGAAGATTGGAATGTTCCCCATTGCGAAGATGTCGCGTTGAAGGTTCCCGTGTGCATTTCGTAGATGACAAGTTTGTTCAATGGCGGAGGCTGAAAATTTTGATCGTGCCAAACGTAGGTTGTGGGGTCATAAGTGATGGCGTGACCGTTGTGCGCGTGTGTGACCGCGCGCGCATTGGGATCTATGCGTGTAACGGAGCCAAAGCCCGGCGTGGTAATCACATAATCGTAATAGTCATTGACTCCAATCCCGGGAACATCCACGCACCAATAGCCAGAAGTACCTTGGGCAATCAGCGGCATGGAGCGGTTGTTAAACGGATATTTGACCGAAACAGAAGACGCGTGGGGCGCCCAAACCCGAAACGAAACACCTTCGTATGGGCCTCCGGGAGGGTACGGGACGTTCCCGGCGATGTTTCCCGCATGGCATTGCGCGAACGAAGAAGGTGGAAGTGACAGCACTGAAAGAATTAAGGCCCACCGCAGCCACGCAGATTTCACCATGTGCCGCCCGGACGTCATTGAATCAATACTCCGAAAGAGACTTCATCGCATGAAAGAGATCATTCGCCTGCGGGAGAATGATGTCTTCGAGAATCGGTTGATAGGCGACGAACACGTCTTTCGCTCCGACACGCTTCACCGGCGCATCGAGATAGTCGAAGAGTTGATCGGCGATGCGGGCTGCGATCTCTGCACCATATCCCCAGCTCAGCGTGTCTTCATGGGCAACAATCACGCGATTAGTTTTCTTGACAGAGGTCTCGATTGCGTCCCAATCAAACGGGTTCAGGCACCGCAGGTCCATGATTTCCACACTGACACCATGTTCGCGTTCGATTTTTTGCGCGGCTTGCAGCGCGCGTGGGACAACCGCGCCGTAAGTGATAACGGTCATGTCCGTTCCCGGTTGCGCGATGCGCGCCTTGCCAAACGGAATCGTGTACTCCGGGCCCGGATATGGCGCCCGGCCGTAGGTTTCGCGATAGAGACGCTTGTGTTCAAGGAACAATACGGGGTCATCGCAGCGAATCGCGGTACGCAGAAGCCCGGCTGCATCAAGTGCGTTTGAGGGAAAAACAACGCGCAATCCCGGAATGTGGGTGAACGTGCTCTCGCCGCATTGTGAGTGATAAATTGCTCCGCCGGTGAGGTATCCGCCGATGGCAACGCGCACCACTACGGGTGATGAGAAGCCATTGTTGGATCTCCAGCGGATAAGCGGGAGTTCATCGCGCAGCTGCATCATCGCGGGCCAGATGTAATCGAAGAACTGGATTTCGACCACTGGCTTCATGCCGCGTGTCGCCATGCCTGTGGCACGTCCAACGATGTTGGCTTCTGCGAGTGGGGAGTTGAATACGCGATCGGATCCGAACTCGGCCTGAAGGCCAGCCGTCAACTTGAAAACTCCACCCTTGCCTTTGACGGATTTCTGCTGCAGATACTCTTCGCGGCTGCAATCGGCGACATCTTCGCCAAAAATCACAATGCGCTCATCGCGCTTCATCTCATCGCGAAGAGTTGAATTGATGAGATCGGCCATAGTCTTCGGCGCAGCATCTTTGGCGTCTTTGCTATCGGGAGCAGTTGGTTGGGTATCGAAAGCGGGGGAAGTAGGATCGAGATCCGGAGAATAAATAAATTTCTCGACGGAATCGATTGCCGGCAGTGCCGCAGCCAGAGCGCGATCTGTGGCCTCCTGCAATTCCTCTTCAACTTCCTTTTCCAGCTTGTTGATCCCTTTTTCGTCGAGAATGCCTTCACGAATCAGTAGCATCTGCAAACGCATGTTGGGATCGCGGGCGGCATCGCGCTGGCGCTCGGCTTCGGGGCGATAAAGCTTCTCATCGTCCGACAAGGAATGCGAATAAGGGCGAATCACGTGCGCATGAATGAACGACGGACCGAGGCCTTCGCGGCAATAGGCAGCTGAACGTACAAAAGCTGCGTAACTCGCGGCGAGGTCAGTGCCATCCACTTC
>JBEKTR010000237.1:0-5879 GCA_049515835.1 Terriglobales bacterium | reverse complement strand
TTTCCCATGACCCGCAGCCTTTTAGGCAATTACCGCCTTGGTGGCCCGAGCACTTTTGTGGTCATTTTTCTCGGCGCTAGCGCCGGAATTCTGGCCATTTGGAAAGGCGACAAGATCATAAGGAATGTCACCAGCAATTTATCGCCTGGAGTCTCACGAATAGGGACGCTCATTGCTTTCCGAATTCATGAATTTCGGTCAGGATTGAATACAATTCAGGATTTCGGATCTTTCGTACAGGCCACCGCTGTCTCACTGGGCATGTGGATCATGATCTCTTTCTCCTACCTTGAAGTTTTGCATTCCTATGGCGCTGGTCCGCTCAATATGCCTTTGTCGCAAGTGCCACTGCTTATGCTCTCCAGCATGGTAGGTTCAATGGTCGCGCTGCCGGGCGTAGGCGGTGGAACTCAGTTGGCTACTATCTTTACGCTGGAGCGGATTTTCGGCGCTCCGCGGGAATTGGCCGCAAGCTGCGGAATTCTTTTATGGCTGGTCACGTTCGCATCTATTGTTCCGCTCGGGCTGATACTTGCGCATCGTGAACGTTTATCCATTCGCGAACTTTCCGCCGAAACACAACATGCGGAAGAAGAAGACGTACCCTCGACCTCGCCCCCGGCGTAAGGCAGCCTGTTACAATCAATAGTTCCCTGACGACTCATGAAGTGCCCATTCTGCGGATTCGAAAACGACAAAGTTGTGGACTCACGCGAGAGCAAAGAAGCGGACTCAATCCGGCGCCGGCGTGAATGCCTGAAGTGCGAGAAGCGATTTACAACCTACGAACGGATTGACGAAATCCCCTACATGGTTGTGAAAAAAGACGGACGGCGCGAGAAGTTCGACCGGCAAAAAGTGCTTAACGGGTTGCTGCGGGCGTGCGAAAAGCGGCCCGTGCCCATTAGTAAGCTGGAACAGATTGTAAATGAAGCCGAAAGCTTCGTTATTGACTCGGCTGAACGTGAGCGCAAGACGAGCGAAGTCGGCGAGTTGATTATGAGTAAACTCCGCCGACACGACAAAGTGGCGTATGTCCGATTTGCGTCGGTTTACCTCGACTTCAAAGATGTGCAGGAATTCATGGACGAGCTCAAAGATCTGCTCAAGACGAAGGACGTTCCAGAGAAAAGCAAGAAGGCAAATTAGCCGACTGGAATGTCCGCTCTACACGTTATTTTATGGCACACAAAATTACTCTCATTCCCGGCGATGGCATAGGCCATGAAGTGGTTAAAGCGGTTGTACGCATTCTCGAAGCTACCGGCGTGAGGTTTGAATGGGAGAGCTTCGCGGCCGGCGCGGAAGCGTACGAAAAATACAAGGAATACATTCCCAAAGAACTCGTCGAGTCGATTGAACGGACGCGAGTTGGGCTTAAAGGGCCAGTTACCACGCCGGTTGGCGGCGGATTTGCCAGCATTAACGTCGCGTTGCGCCAGAGATTCGAGCTGTATGCGAATTTCCGCCCGATCAAGAATTTGCCGCATATTCCGACACGCTATCCCGATGTGGACTTGATTATCGTCCGCGAAAACACCGAGAGTCTTTATTCCGGGCTGGAACATGAAGTTGTTCCGGGCGTGGTTGAGAGCCTCAAGATCATCACGGAAAAAGCTTCGACGCGAATCGCTAAATTTGCCTTTAAATATGCGCGCGAGAATCAGCGCAAGAAGATTCACGCCATCCACAAAGCCAACATCATGAAGTTGTCTGATGGATTGTTTCTGCGTTGCTGCCGCAATGTGGCCAAAGATTATCCCGAGATCACCTACGGCGAGCACATTGTGGACAACACCTGCATGCAGTTGGTGATGAATCCGTATCAGTACGACACGCTGGTGATGGAAAATTTGTACGGCGACATTATTTCTGATTTGTGCGCAGCGTTTGTCGGAGGGTTAGGTTTGGTTCCGAGCGCGAATCTTGGCGAGAGCTGCGCTATTTTCGAGGCCGTGCATGGATCGGCTCCCGATATTGCCGGAAAAGATATTGCCAACCCAACGGCGGTATTGCGCTCTTCCCTGCTAATGCTGCGCCACCTCGGCGAGAACGAAGCGGCGGACAAAATCAGAACTGCGCTCTACCACGTCTATAGCCAGCGGGAAAAGCTTACGCGTGATGTCGGTGGCAAAGCGGGAACATCGGAGTTTGCGGATTCGGTGATTGCGGCGATGCAAGCGTGAGGGCCGACGCCTCCTACGCACAGCCCTATGTCAGTTCACCACTTTTTGAAGATCACGGCCACCGCCGCGACGATCATCACAAAGCCCACCACATAATTCCACTTCAGCGGTTCTTTTAGATAAAGCACGGAAAAGACTGAGAATACGGTCAGCGTAATAACTTCCTGAATCGTTTTGAGCTGCGCGGCGGTGAATTCATAAGAGCCGATGCGATTGGCCGGAACCTGAAAGCAATATTCAAAAAATGCAATCATCCAACTGACAAGGATGACTTTAAATAGCGGCACACTGCGATATTTAAGGTGGCCATACCAGGCGAATGTCATAAAGACATTCGAAATTGTAAGCAGGATGATGGTGACCATTTTCTCTCCCTTTCAGAGACGTTGAGATGCAACTGGAAACAACCAAGTTTAAAAAATGTTACTACCTTGCTACACTAATTCGTCGAGGACCCGCGCGTGAACGCTGTTTCCACTCCTTACAATGCCGCTCACCATCGATTTGCCGTGTTTACAGCCTGCGCGACATTTTGCCTATTAATTGCCGGCGCCCTCGTAACCAGCAATGACGCGGGGCTCTCAGTTCCCGACTGGCCGACTTCCTACGGATCGTTTTACAAGCTACCCCCGTGGACCGGTGGAATTATTTATGAACATAGCCATCGCATGTTCGCCGAATTCATTGGCACTTTGACAATCGCTATTGCAGTTTGGACGTGGGTCAGCGATAAGCGGAAATGGATGAAGGGTTTGGCTGTAGCCGCACTAGGAACAATCATTGCGCAAGGGATTCTCGGCGGATTGACGGTGCTCTATTTTCTGCCGCCTCTGGTTTCATCGGCCCATGCCGCGGTTGGCCAGACTTTCTTTTGCATTGCTTGCGGCATCGCTCTTTTCACCGGGCGTGATTGGGTGAAAGAAGTTCGACCTGCCGCGAACGATAGCGGGCGTCCACGTTTGTTAAGCCTTGCTCTGCTTTCGATTTTTGTGCTCTATGCTCAACTTCTGCTTGGAGCCATGTTCCGGCACCATGGCATGAGCTGGCTGCCGCACGTCGTTAACGCGCCGTTGGTCGGGGTAGTTCTTACTTGGGCAGCTGTCACGGCGTTGGTCCGCTATGGCGATGTGCAGGCTATCCGCCGTCCGGCGGTTGCGATTTTGTTTCTGCTTGTCATTCAACTCTGCCTTGGATTCCTCGCTTTCTTAACTCGCGTGGAATGGGGCCGTGACGCCGCCCAGCCGGAGTTTCCCATGGTGGCCTCGACTGTCGCGCACGTCGCCACGGGAGCGCTACTATTGGCTGCGACTTATGTTTTAACTATGCAGGTCTGGCGGCTGGTTCCGTCGGAGGCGGCGGCCAAAGTTCGGCGGAAAAGTCGCGAGCCGGTGGCCGCCTAATGATCGTCCAGGTTCCCCCACAGTACGCGGCATTTCCTGCGATTGATGCCACGATGAATGGCGCTAGCGCCATTTTGCTATTAATTGGGCGCGGCTATATAAAACGCGGTCAAATGGCTGCGCACCGTGCTTTCATGCTGGCAGCGCTCGTGGCTTCCAGCATCTTTTTAGGATGCTATCTCTACTATCACATCCATGTCGGATCGGTGCACTTCCAGGGCCAAGGGATCTGGCGTCCTATTTATTTCACGATTCTGATCTCGCATGTGACTCTTGCTGTAGTGATTGTACCCATGATCATCATTACTCTCATCCGCGCGTTGCGGGAACGTTTTGACATGCATCGCCGCATCGCCCGCTGGACTTTTCCTCTTTGGATGTACGTTTCCGTCACCGGCGTGATCGTTTACGTCATGCTTTATCACGTCTTCGCAACTTAAATCTAAGTATCGCTCCATGGAAGTCGTCTCCGTCAACGTTGGATTGCCGCGCGAGGTTATTTGGAAACATGTGCGCGTGAGCACAGCGATCTTCAAAGAGCCCGTCGAAGGCACCATTCCGGTTCGCAAGCTTAATCTCGATGGCGACCGGCAAGCTGATCTCACTGTGCATGGCGGCCCGGACAAAGCCGTATACGGATATCCCCTCGAACACTACGATTATTGGCGGCAGCAACTCACGCGCACTTCCCTGCCACTGGGAGCATTCGGAGAAAATCTGACTACACGAGGCCTATTGGAAACGGACTTATGCATTGGCGACCATGTGCGTGTGGGTACGGCATCGCTTCAGGTGGCCCAGCCCAGAATGCCTTGTTACAAATTGCAAGTACGCTTCGACCGCGAAGATATGACTAAACTCTTTGTCCTGAGCCGACGCAGCGGTTTCTACTTTTCGGTGCTCGAGGAAGGCGCCATCAAAGCAGGTGATTCGATGGAAATCATCAAACGCGATGATGATCCCATGTCGGTCGCAGAGGTGAACCAGCTCTATTACGCGAAAACAATTGATGAGGAATTAGTGGAACGAGCTCTCCGCCTTAGGAACTTAACTTCCGAGTCCCGATCGGCAATATTAAGCCGAGCAGCTGCAGTGCGATCTCGCTAAAATCTAATCTATTTATTCAGCGTTACCTTCAGCAAAATCTTCAACCGATCCCTTTCCCAGCAGGTAGACGCTAGGTCCTTGTTTGCCTCTGATTGTGCGACAGAACTCTGCTACGAAAAAGCCAGCGTCCAATGCTTCCCCGAAAGCCCATTGCGTGGCCGCACGCCACTCTCTTGCCAGTTTCGCATCTGTTTGCTCAATGCGGAGAATGTCGCTTGGGATTTCGATTGCGATTCTTTGTCTGGCCAACGCAGCAGCGAGATCGGATCGAACTGGTTTGCTGTTCCCGATAAAGCGCACCAGTGGAGTTAAAACGGAAAGCGCATCGATTACTTCGGCTCGATGTCTTGATGGGTCGAACTTGCCTTTTGTTCGCAGGCGCACTCGGCGGCTATCAAGCAGCCATCGAACCCAGAGGCGATCTGTGCCGTTTTGGTGGAGAACACTGGATGTTGCAGGTCCATAAAAATCGGGGATATAGCGATTCGACAGGACACCGAGTTTTGCAAAGTTCAAATGCGCATTGCGGGCCTGCAAGGGGTCGAATGTCCAGGTCATTTCACGTATGCGTAACTCGCCACCCCGTCCGTCGCTAATCCGCATTGCCAGCGCTTGCTCGCGTTGTATTAGCTTGAGCTTGTAACCCAGATCAAGGTCGCGATACGCCGGAAGTACCCCCAACATGTGCGAATGGATATTGATTGCGCCATTCTCCAATCCAAGAAGGCCGAAAGCGAAGCCAACCAATTGTTGGTCTTCAAAGGCGCCTAGCCACAGTGAACCGGCCGCCTTGGATGCGATTGTCAGGGTCGTAGGTAGAACATCGGCCTCCGACAATCCCCAGATCTCTTTTTCCACGTTTTCGACTTGACGCAGGTCGTCGTAGGATTGCATTTCCCGAATCGAAATCGTCGGTTTGGATGCGATGTCGGCCATGTGAGCAATAAGGTCGTCCAATATACGCGAGTTCCAGAGGAACGCCAAGCCGAGCTCCGGGGTCGCACGCCGACTGGCATATTCCCTTCGAATTTGCGACGATGGGTCATTCGCAGAAAAGAACCGACCATGCAGCTGTCTCGAAGGAGCTTTTTCCGTTTATTGACCTTTGGCACGACCGCGACGGTCGCGACCGGCCCCCTCGCCACTCTATCCTCCGCGGCCATGTTCGAGCCCTCGCGTAGCGTAG
>JBEKTR010000236.1:0-5880 GCA_049515835.1 Terriglobales bacterium | reverse complement strand
ATTGCCGTCGGCTTCGCCCGTGAATCGATAGAGGACTGTCTCATGCCACCCCTCCGACCGCGTAAGTTCGAACACCGTTCCGCAGCCATAGCCGCCGCATCCAATGCCGCCCCAGGCAGTCGTGCCATACAGGTTGCCTGACGAATCAAAGACCAAGCTGCTGTAAGGATTGGCCCCGTCCTCACCTCCCTGGAAGGTGTATAGGATTTTAAGGTTCCAACCCGCCTTCGTGGGCGTTAGTTCAAAGACCATCCCGCAACCTGAAACCGGAAATGTGCATGGGCCGTCGCCGTACTGGCTTGCCGTTCCGTATAAGTTGCCGGCCTTATCCATCACTAGGCCCGCATACGGAACTCCTCCGTCATCGGTGCCCGTAAATGTATACAGCACCGTACCGGTCTGGGCCCGTGCCACGCCGAGCATAAGACACGTGCTCAGAGCGAGGGCCGAGAGATTCAGCGTTATCTTCTGCCGCCTATTTTGCATCTCGGTGTCCTCGACGCACTTGAGATGTGTCGGCACCAGCCAAGGGATGTCTTGTCTGAAGCTCATTATTCCCAGCCGTCACTCCGGGGTGTAAGGCTCTCGCGCATCCTCGTCGCTCAACGACTGCGGATGACTCGGAGCCGATACTCCAAGCAGATTCCTACGCGCATCCTCGTCGCTGACGCGACTACGGATGGCTCGGAATGACAAGTTGGTAAGCGTAGTGGGACCGAGTCTGGTTATTCCGCGCGATGAAAAGCGCGAGGCGTCGGGATGACAAATCGTGGAAGTTGTCGCGGCGATTGGCTTATTCGCTGCGAGATTGGCGGGAGAGAGCCAGCAAGTCATTGAAGGCTGGGTCTCCGCGCAGCCCAACGAGTGCCGGGTCTGTTCCGATGAAGACAAAGTGGTCATCGTGCTGGTTGTAGGCTTGATGCAAATATTCCAGGGCTTCGCGATTTTTTCCCAAGCGGGCGTAAGTTTCGGCCAAGGAGAATGACGGCAGCGCGCCTTCCCTTCGCAACTTGATTTGTTCGTCCAGCGTAGCTTGCCACATGGCAGGGACGCCGCCCGCAGCATAGCCACTCTCGGCAGCGCGAACGATTTCCAACGCTTGCCGGTCATGCCGCAATTCCGCGACTTGACGCGATTCCTTTAAGAAATTGGGATAGTCGGCCGCCAGAGCATAGATTTCCGCCAGGTAAACATGCGGGGACAGGAAAGCCGGGTCCGAACTCTCAAGCTCCTTCAATTGTGCGATGCCCTGCAATTGCGTGGTGCCCTTCCCGGTCTTTCCCGAATGATACAGAATGATCCCCTGGTCCGCGATGATGGCTTTTGAAGAAGGATCGAGCTTGCGCGCCTGTTCAATTTCCAACGCGGCTTCGGGAAGGCGCTGTTCGGTCAACAGGAAGGTTGCGTACCAGTGATGGGCGGTGCTGTAACCGGGATCGAGCGCAATGGCACGCTTGAATTCGCGCTCGGCCGTAGTTGGATCCCACGACCAGTAGTAAGTCACGAAAGCCAGCGAGTTGTGCGCCTCCGCGGAAGTATCGTCGAGTTCGACGGCTTTTTTGGCCGCGCTTAGCGCCCGCGGGTAGGCCTCGTTGGGAGGCATCACCGAATATTCGCGAAGGAGGTTGTAGCAGTCGGCCAGGCCAACATAGGCTTTCGCATATGCAGGATCGCGAACAATGGCCTGAGTGAATAAGTCCACCGCCTTGGTCAAATCTTCCGGCGTCCGCTTGTTCCAGAAATAACGCCCTTGCAAATAGAAGTCTTCGGCCTCGCGAAGCTGCGGATGAGCGGGAGAGGTGGAAGCATTCACGACAAAATGGTGGCGCGCGGCGTAGAACAAGAGTCCCGCGACCAGCACAGCGCAGATCGATATTGCTAATGCTGATCTGGATCGAGCCGACGAATTTTCGCTTGGTGGGCTGGCTGGGATTTGATTGGGCGGCGCTGAGACAATTTGCAGTGGCGCTACACGGTTCTCAGCCGGAGGGATGGAGAGCCAGCGGCGTAGTTCGCTTTCGTAAGCGAAAACACGTCCTTTGGTTCCCCCGGGGACGCGCCGAATCGGGAGTTCGTTTTCTTTCTCCCACCGGCGGACGGTCCGTTCGTCGCGGCCAAAGAAAGAGGCGATCTCTTTCCAGGAATCGAGACGACGGTCAGAATAATTTGGAGCGGGTTGCGCCATGCACGTTTTCCCGAACAAGAAAGCAGAATGCCCGATTTTGTCCGATTGTGTCCGGTCGAGTGATTTGCTTCGGGGGAGGGAGAAGCCCGATAAGTATATATCGGCGGGGCGAAAGTGCAAATCGCGACCGCAAAGCGCAGAGCTCTCGAATTGACTGCAAGTTGCTTAGTATTAGACGCTTACAGAGAATTGTGGATAGTCTGTCAATCCGAGTTTTCCCGGCTCCCACTTCTCCTTTTAAAAAAATTTTGGGCATCGAAGTCTTCAAACGCATTTCTTCGTGCGTTAATGCGGCGACTTAATTTCTCTGGATTACTTCTTCCGGTTACTTCTTGAGATCTTGAATCAGCGCGACATCCGTCGGAGAGTCGCCGCGAACAAACGCGATGCGCTTGCCGTCCGGCGACCACTGGTAAGAATAAATTTTTAGCGAAGTGAAGTTGGTAATCTGATGGCCCGTTCCGCCATCGAGCGGTTGCGACCAGAGATTGTCCACGTCTTTTTCGCGGACGACATAGACTACGCTCTTGCCGTCCGGGCTGAAGCGTAGCAGCCCGCTTTGCCGCGGGTCATAGTCCAGCGTGCGAACGATTTTTCCTGTCTCCAGCGAAACCAGAGAGATGTTTGGCCGCTGCGCTTTGAAGTCATAGGTACCGAGAACCGCCAATTTTCCATCGTGACTGATGTCGAAGTTAGCGTCGTATTCCATCACAGCATCGGACACGCGTTCGGCTTTGCCGCCCGAGATGGGGACTCTCATGAAGGCAAATGTGGCCACGTCAACGAAATAGACGGTCTTGCTATCGGGAGCGCACTTGGGGAACTCTTCATCAAAACCATCGC
Organism: Terriglobales bacterium; assembly: GCA_049515835.1. Classification (GTDB taxonomy): domain Bacteria; phylum Acidobacteriota; class Terriglobia; order Terriglobales; family Acidobacteriaceae; genus JAJPHW01. The sequence continues at coordinate 2,852 of JBEKTR010000236.1, read as the reverse complement.
TCAGGCGTACCAGTCCGTTGCCACTGGAATCGCTGCGCCAGATGTTTTCTGTCATAGTTTTCAGTACGCCCCGCGACATCACGATGCTGCCGTCCGCGCATCCATAAGGCTCGAAAACGGCTGATGGTTGGTCCGATTCAATCACTCCTTTTACTTTTCCGTCCGGACTTAGAAACTGAATATGCGGCATGCGCCCCGCGAGTAGATCGCCATCTCGCGTCCAGGAGATGGTGGCAATCGAATCGCCGAAAGTAATTTGCTTGGCATCGGAATAATCGGGCATGGCTCCCGCACTTAAATACACGTCACGCGACGATTGGACCATGATTGTTGCGATGGTCGAGCCATCCGAAGACACACTCAAAGTTTTGTAGTCATTGGCGTCAGTCGTGATTGCTCTGAAATCGCCGCCTGGGAGCGTGATTAAGCCGATTTGCTGCCGGTCGAAGTTGGTTTCGGCCGTAGAAAATACGACCGCTAGATTTTTCCCATCGGGAAGCCATGCCACTTCACTGAATCCTGTGTAGGGCGGGCGGGCCACAACTTGCTGCTCGCCATTCTCGGGATTGATCGAAACAATGGCATTGAAGCTTTTCTCCGATCGGGCAGAGACGAGGCCAGCAATGATTTTGCCATCCGGTGACCAAGCGAGCGCACGGCTGCCATCGGCGCGGGGAATGACCCGAATCGTCTTCTCGCCGCTGCCATCTGCATTCGCTACGAGTACATAGAACTTGCCCTTCTCTGGATCGTTGGCCCTGCCGAACACGAACCGGCTTCCATCAGGAGAAAAGCTAAGACCAGTGTCAATGTCTTTAATCAATAACTGTGCGACGCCGCCAAGAACGGGCGTCCGGTAAAGATCGTAGGCGCGTGACGCGGGCCCCTCCGATGGCTTGGTATGCGAAAAATAGATGAAGCTGCCATCTGGAGAGAATCGCACGGTGAAAAACTGCACCTGCGAAGGAGCCACGATCTGCACATTGCTCTCGCTTGCCAGGTGCCGCAGCCACAACGACTCATTGCCCTCAATGTTAAGGACATAGGCAAGGTACTTTCCGTCGGGAGACATGGCGCTGAGCCGGGCATTGTGCGTGCCTTCGACTTTCGAAATCTTCACGTTTTGAAATGGCACATGGCGCCCGGCGATGAACAGGCTGTACACGCCATAGCCTGCTCCAATTATCAGGAGTAAAACTGTCGCCAGGATGAATCCGATGCCGGTCTTGTGCTCGCGGGCAGCGGAAATCAAAACGGACCCGCTGGATTTCTGCGCAACCGGCCCCGAGTCGGAAACATGCGCCGCCGCTTTATTAGTGCTGCTGCCGCTGCTGCTGGACTCGGCATCGCGCTTCAGGCGCTTGAGGTCGCTTCTTAATTCTGACGCCGACTGGTAACGCAGCTCGCGGTCTTTCTCCATGGCTTTGGCAATGACGTCTTCGAGCTTCGGCGGCAGGTTCGGATTCCGGCGCAAAGGCGAAATGGGCGTGCGGTTGAGAATGCCATCGAACAGGACCGCCGACGTTTCACCGGGGAAAGGCAATTCGCCAGTGGCCATTTCGTAGAGCACCGTTCCGAAAGAAAAAATGTCGGTGCGGGCGTCGAGCGGCTTGCCCTTGGCCTGCTCCGGCGACATATAAGCCACGGTGCCCACGGCGGTGCCGGGGTTGGTGAGAAAGTCGGAATCAGAAGTCAACGCAGCGGTTGATCCGGACGGATCTTTTGTTACGCTGTTGACTTTCGCCAGGCCGAAATCGAGAATTTTCGCGTGGCCGCGTTTGGTCACGAAAATGTTAGCGGGCTTAATGTCGCGATGAACAATGCCGGTGGTGTGCGCGGCATCAAGAGCGTCGGCCACTTCAATCGCCAGCGAGAGAAGCTGTTCGGTTTCGAGCGGTTTGCCCGTAATCATGTGCTTGAGCGTGAGGCCGTCGAGGCACTCCATGACGATGAAGGTGTGGCCTTCGAATTCGTCAATCTCATGAATGGTGCAGATGTTGGGATGGTTCAGCGCCGACGCCGCTTTGGCCTCGCGTTGAAACCGGCTGAGCGATTGCGGATTGCTCGCGAGTTCATTGGGCAGAAACTTCAGCGCGACATGGCGTCCGAGTTTAAGATCTTCCGCTTCATAAACGACGCCCATACCGCCGCCGCCGATTTTGCGGATGATCCGGTAGTGCGAAACGATTTGCCCAGCAGATCGGGTTTCGGAAGCCACTGGGAAAATCTTACGGGGAAGTGGAGAGGAGGGTCAATTGTGGGGGGGATAGCCGGGCGGCCCGCACTAGCTTCGGCTCTTGCCTGCATCTCCTCAAGTCGAAGGGTGGCCCATTCTTGCGCGCTCTTTGCGCAAGAGTGGGGACCATGGGATTCACTGACGAACGTCACAGCAGCATAGAACCGAAATCATCCTTGAGCTCGAGCGCGAAGGATGAGGCCGCGCGGAAACGATTCCATTCCCTGAATCCGGCTCTCTCGCGTCCTACTCAAGTCAAAAAGCGGCTTGAATGGGCCACCGGCGCGTGGGCTCATTGATATACTGCAAAGATCGTCCCACATCCATACTTGGCGAAGCAGGTCCCCCTCGATGTTCCTCCAGCTATGCTGGACGCATACAAGCCGCCGAACTTGCCGAACGTGGGCGTGTTCGGTCCGCACGCCTGCCCAGTATCGGCGAAGAGGTCAATCTCGGCCTCCACCCAAGTACTATTAAGCAGGCGGAACACGGAGCCACAATTGCGCCCATCGCTAGTGCTATAGAGATTCTCTGCTGGATCGGCAATCAGATTGCCCCCGGGCATAAAGGACTTGCCTGCATCGAAGTTGAAGAGGACTGTCTCCGTCCAAGATCC
>JBEKTR010000235.1:0-5911 GCA_049515835.1 Terriglobales bacterium | reverse complement strand
ACCGTGGACCCGCACCCGCCCGAGGGCGGCGCGCAATGCGAAACGGGTGCCAATGGAAATTGTGGCCACGTAAACCCAGAACACCGCCAGGAAGAGCGGCGTCACCATCTTGATGGTGAAGGCCACCGAAATTAGCAGAATGAAAACCGTAGCTGTGGACGTCGCCTTGGTGATGTCGATGACGTCGTAGCGCCGTCGCCCCATCCGCCGCGAGCCGTACATCCCAAAGGCCGCAAAAATCACGTGCCAAATAAGCAACAATGCTACGAATAGCAGGATGTTGCCCAGCTTGACTCGCATCGCGAACAATTCAGAGAACGATTGCGCGGAGTGGGTATAGCGCAATTCCACATAGGCTGCTGCCGCAAAGCAGCACACCATGACCAGCAAATCAAACAGCTTCAGAGCGGTAATCAGTAATTGCCGTCGAGCCGTAACCATTGGGGTTTCTCGTTGCCGGTTCTGCGGGGGATCTCCGGCCTATAAATCGAACTGCTAGTGAACGATGTCGCTTTACAGTCTGCGGTAAACCGATTCGGGAACGGGGAATTGCCTCTGGTTCAGCACTGCCCCCAGCACCCGTACATTGGCGTTCTTGGCTTCCTGCACCATCTTCTGCGCAATTTCACGGCGCGACGAATTGGCTTTCAGCACCAGGGCGATGCCGTCACCGGCGGAGCCCATCGTGATCGCATCGTGGAACAGGTTCATTGGCGCCACATCAATCACTACATACTCAAACTGGTTGCGCAATTGCCGGATGCTTTCGATCAGAGGTTGGGTTGCGCTGACCGCCTGCGGCGCCTTTTCTGGAGTGCCGTTGGTCAGGACCCACAAGTTGGGCTGTGCAGTGTTGCGCAGATAATCTTGCGTGCGTCCGCCGTCCAGTATGGCATCGGCCAGTCCTTGCTGATTATTGAGAGCAAACACTTCATGCAGCGCCGGCGAGCGGAAGTTGCCGTCCACCACGCAGACCGAGTTCCGTCCCTGTGAGGCCAGAGTCTGGGCGACTTGAGCGGCCAGCCATGTACATCCCGCGCCGCGCTCCACGCTCGTGAACACGACCACGCGTGCGCCATCGGGCTGAAACAGGCGCTGCGCGAGTTTGTTCAGCTCTTCGCGGGAGATCCCGTCAAGGGCCTGGGGTAGGATGGCGTTCTCAACCGTGCCTTCGGCCTGCGGTACCCAAGTGGTAGTCGTGGCCGCAGCCGCAGCCGTCACAGGCTCGGTCCGTTGCCGTTCTCTTTCCTCTTCTGCCGCTTTTTGCAGCAGTTCAAAATTTCTGCTCATAGCCCTAATGTCCTTTTCTGGGGGAAGGGAGCCACTTTCCCAACCGTAAAGTATTTGATACTAACTAGTTCCGCGTTTCACGCAGCACATCTACCGGGAGATGCCGGGACGATGCGCCATTGCCATTCAAAGAAAAACCGTTGCCCGTAGCCGGGACCGCTGCCAGCACAGGAAGATGCAGAATGCTCTCCACTTCCGTCGGCGTGCGGAACGAACCATCGAGACGTTCCCGGACGAACACCACCGCCGCGCTGATCGTGACCGCCAGCAGGATTCCGACCAACGCAAACAGCCAGGGCGATTGCGACGGATAAACCGGCACCGCCGGCGTTTCCTGAATAGCTACGTTGACCAGTTGCGACGTATCCAGCGCGTCGTCAATACGCGCTTCCTCGCGCTTTTGCAGATACAACAGGTAGTTGGTTTCCGCTGCCTTGGCGTTGCGGATCAGAGCGCCTTCTTCCAGTCCCGAGGTTTCCAGCTTGCGGATCGAATCCATGTTCTGGTTGATTACGGATTCCAACTCGCCGGCTTTGGCCTGCGCTCCCTGCAACTCGGTTTTGTCCTTCGCCATTTCGTCATCGATCCAGTTGTAGGTCGGGTTCTGGTCGGTGGTGATGTCCTGCAATGGCTTTTGCCCCGCGATGGCAGCTTCGGTTTCGGCGATTTCTTTGTTGACCTCAACCAGCGGCGGATAATCCGGCTGATACTTGGAAGCCATATCGCTCTGTTTCAATTGCAGATTCAGCAATGTGGTTTTCATCTGCTGAATCGTGCCCGCATCGTCGTTGCTATGCACCTGGGTTGTCATGCGCGCATTCGTGGTCTTCTGCAACTGTTCGAGCGCCGTAACCCGGCGTTGCGCTTCTGCAATCTCAGTGCGCGTCTGTCCTAACGTGAAATTAAAGTCGTTCACTTTTTGCAGGGAGATGTCTCGCGCCATCATCGAATTCGGGGTGCCATGGTTGTGCGAAAATGCTTGCAGCTTCGCTTCGGCATCACTCAGCGTGGCTTGCGAATCCTGGACCTGTTTGTCGAAGAAAGCATACTGTCCCGCGGGCCGGTTCACTGCCTTGTGGTGTTCCAGATAAACCTCATCGAGGACGGTCAGCACCTTCGCCGCGAGCTTCGGATCGCTCGAACTGTAGCTGACTTTGAAGATGTTCGTCTTCGGCAGCACGTCCACGCGCACGCCACCTCTCAGCTTGGCCAACGCCTTGGCAATGGCTTCTTCTGGAGTTCGCTTCCAGAAGATGTATTTTGAGCCCTCATTCTTGTCGAGTCCGACCTTCACCACCACTTCGCGCAAAACGTCGTCACTCTTAATGAGTTCGGCTTCCGAGTTGATCATTTCTTCGGTGACGGTTGTGTTCGACACGGCCGGGTTCGTTCCCGCCGCCGTGACCACCGGATCGACACGGTTCATGCGCACCAGGATTTCCGTGTGCGACTCATAAAGGGGAAGCGTGGCCGCCACGAGTGCGGTGCCCAGCAATACGGCGAAGAAGCAGATGATGAACGCCTTGCGGTGGCGAAATCCCATCGCGGCGATGTCGCGCGCCGTAAGCGAGATGCTCTGCTCGCTGGAATAGACAACTAATTCTTGGTTTTCCATTTAAAACTCTCCTCGGGGTTTCGCTCTTAGAATCCTTTTGACTGCGCGCCCAATGCGTTCACGCTGTAAATCGGCAGCCACTGTTGAACCTTCGACATATAATTCTTGGGCACGAAAATCAGATCGCCAGGCTGTAGCAGCACGTCTTCCGAAAGATCGTGCTTGGCCTGCATCTCCTTCACGTTCAGCAGACGGGCCTCAGCCCAGGTGTTGTTTACCCGCCGGTAGAGTACGACCTGCGAGTGCTTGGCATACTGGCTCTGAGTTCCGCCGGCCATCGCGATGGCTTGAATCACAGTGGTGTCGCCGCGTAATTCATACTTGCCTGGCGACCGCACCTGCCCATCGGCTATGAAATAGGGCTTTTGGAAATCTTTCAGGCCGATCGAAACTTTCGGCTTCGACAAAATCTTCGAGTAAGCCTGCACGATTACATCGGTAGCCTGTGTGACGGTGAGGTCGTGCAGGTTCACGTCCCCGACGTTCCGCAGGGTCACATAGCCGTCAGGTTGCAGCGTCACCGTTTGGTTGTACTCCGGCGTGTACTCGAACACCACGTCAATGGTGTCGCTCGGTTGCAGGCGATAGCGATTGTGCCGCTCTGAAAATGCCGGAGCCGTGGTTCCGCCCGTAGTCGCCGTAGTTGCAACTGGGGCCGGCGCTTCCTGCGGCGGAGTTGCTTCCTGCCACGCGACTGCCGGCATCGCCATCAACACGATCGCGATCAAGAAATTGGTAAGACTTTTTTTCATAATTGCCTCCATCAACCCCATTTGAATTGCAAAAAACGGGCGCCAGACACAGCTTCGCCCCGTCAGTTTTTTCTAGAATTCGACTAAGTGATTCCAGCACATATACTTCTGAATCGTTGACGACTCTTTCATGCTCCGCCGACAAGCTCCGTCGCCACTGCAAAAAATCCCATCCTCCACGCGTCGCAAGACACACTTGTCGCAACCGCCGAACGGGGCAATGGGTTATTGGAATTCATCCCGAGAATAGTTTTAGCCGTCCGCATTAATTCGTTTTCGGTCCCCGATTTCTTGCACCCTGCACTCTCCACTGGCGGGCGATTCTTGGGGGGGAAGGGCTTGGTTTTAGCGTCGAAAACAGCTCACGTTAAAACCAAATCGTGGACTAACAATATAAGAAAAAGCTGTATCCCGCGAAGAGGCGAAAGGTTTAGGTGGCACGGGACTGTTTGACTCGGAGTACAGGGGCCTGAATTACTCCCCCCTGAAAGTCTCCTCAAAGGTTTGCATACATGTATAATTACCTAGATTATAAAGCACTTGCGGCGATAGAGTAGACAAAACCACGCTGGACGATTGCGCCGGTCACCGAATCGATAGGGCACAAAAGTACCCTCTCCTTGAGGTTCTGTTCTTGACTAACTAGGTGCGTTCATCCCACCATGGAGTGAGGTTCCTTCGGTAGCAAAGGAACCGCGCCAGTTTTCATCGCCTGATAGGGGATTTATGGCTCCGACACCCAGCACCAGCACGCCCAGTCGCCCCCCGGCGATTCGCGTTCTTATCACTGACAGCACCCGCATGGGCAGCCAGCTCCTCGCCGATGCTCTCCGCAGGCATGTACAATTCGAAATTGTCTCTGTATGTGCCACGGCGGACGAAACCCTCTCTGCGTTGCCTGAAACCAAACCAGACGTGGCTGTTATCAGCTTAAAGCTCGACGAACAGCCCACGAAAGGACTCGACGTATGCCGTCAGGCCCGTTTATTGCTGCCGGAGTGCAAACCGGTGCTTCTACTGGAGAGCTCTAAACGGGAAGGTGTCCTGGGCGCCTTTGGAGCCGGCGCCCGCGGTGTTTTCTGCCGGACCGAGTCCGTCGAAACACTGCGCAAGTGCATCAGCGCGGTTCATGTTGGCCAGGTGTGGGCCAACAATAGCGAAATCCTGTTCCTACTCGATGCCTTCGCCGACTCTGCTCCGCCTCGCCTGACTGACGCACAGGGCGCCGTACTGCTATCCAAGCGCCAGCAGGACATTGTCCGCTGCATCACTGAAGGCCTTTCCAACCGCGAGATCGCCGAGAGGCTAAAGCTCAGCGAGCACACCGTGAAGAATTACATTTTTAGGATCTTCGATAAGCTCGGGGTTTCTACCCGCGTCGAGATGGTGCTCTACGCCTTCAGCCAGCGCGAACAGCAAAAGTCAGAGTAAGTCGCGAGAAATAAGTCAGCTCAAAAAAAGGGCAGCCCCCATTTCGCTGCCCTTTGCTTCTTCGCGGAGTTCTTATTGCACGGTCAGCGTGATCACGCTTTCGTGTTTCACTACGCTCGTTCCTGTGGGACGCAGCGTGTAGGTTCCGGGGGCCGTCTTTGCCCCAACCGTAATCGTGAAGGTCGAAGTCGCGGCGTCGCTGCCGTCGAGCGTGACGGAATTGGGAGAGGCGGCACACGTAATCCCGTTAGGCGCTCCGCAACTCACAGCGATGGTCTGGTTGAATCCTGCAATCGGAGCGAAGGTCACTGTGGAATACCCCACGCCGCCCGGACTAAGCGTGAGGGCATTCGGGGCGGCTGAAATGGTGTAATCCGGGGCTTGGCCCACTAGCGCAATTTTTTGTGTCGGATGTCCATAGGCATTATCGGAGATGGTGATACTGCCCGTTCGCAGGCCGTATCCCGCGGGTGTAAATGTCAGAGTGTACGTACAGCGGTCCAGCGGAGCGATCAGGTTCTGCGCACAGGTTGTTCCGTTTACGGCGGTGAGGGCGAAATCTCCAGCTACCACGGGCGCGCCGCTGATCACGAGATCGTCGGTTCCTTGATTAATCAGGCCAAAGCTTTGCGGCGGGCTCGTCTCGCCGACCTGCTCTGGAGCAAACGTCAGCTTGGTCGCTGTCGCCGTGGCAATTGGAGTCAGCGCCACATGCCGCACGCGGTTATTGCCGCCATCGGCGACATACAAGTCTCCTGTACCGTTGATAGACACGCCGAAGTTGTTGAGATCGGCGTTGGCTGCGGGACCCCCGTCGCCTTCG
>JBEKTR010000234.1:0-5934 GCA_049515835.1 Terriglobales bacterium | reverse complement strand
GCCTGCAAGGGGGAGACCGTCTATGTCGTAGGCGGCGCAAATTCTGCGGGGCAGGCGGCAATGAATTTCGCCCACTATGCGGAACGCGTGGTCATCCTCGTGCGCGGCGATTCACTGGCCAGCACCATGTCGCAATACCTGATCGATCAGATTAAAGAGACGCCGAATATCTCTATTTGGGCGCACGCCAGCGTTACAGAAGCCCATGGCACAACCCATCTTGAAGAGATTTCAGTGCTGTGCTCGGACACCAACAAGACCGAGCGCGTGCCAGCGACTTCGATGTTCATTTTTATTGGAGCGCTGCCCCGAACCGATTGGTTAGCGGGAATCGTGGAACGGGACGATCGTGGCTTTGTATTGACCGGACCCGATCTCATTCATGATGGAGAGCGCCCAAAAGGGTGGACGCCGGAACGGGATCCTTACTTGCTCGAGACCAACGTTCCGGGCATTTTTGCCGTGGGCGATGTAAGGCATGGGTCGGTAAAACGCGTGGCTTCGGGAGTCGGCGAAGGCTCGGTCGCAGTGCAATTCATTCATCAATATTTGAGCAAAGTCTAAAATGGTGGAAAAGTCAGAACTACAGCGCTTCGAGATTTTCGCAGATTTACCCGAAGACCAACTCGATTGGTTCCTCAACCAATCGCAAGAGTTAAACCTCAAGGCGGGGGACGTTTACTCCCGCCAAGGCGACCCGGCGGACTCCATGTACGTTTTGCTGGAGGGGAGCTTGCATCTGCGAGGCGAATTCGCCGGTGAAATTTTCGCCTTTTCTCTCGATCCGGGCGAAGTTACCGGAGTGTTGCCATTTTCAAGAATGAAGCAGTTTACTGTGAGCGGCCGCGCCGAGACCGACAGCCGCGCGTTGAAATTCCCTGCCTCGAAGTTCCCTGAACTCGTGCAGAAAATGCCGGAACTGACCAAGCGACTGGTTGGCCTGATGGCGGATCGAATCCGCGAAGCCACCCGCATCGAGCAACAGCAAGATCGATTGGCCAGCCTTGGGAAGCTTTCTGCGGGATTGGCCCATGAACTGAATAATCCCGCTTCCGCGGCTAGACGTGCGGCGAGCCAACTCCGCGACACGATTAAGAAGATCAAGAACGCCAGCCTGGAGTTGGGACGGCGTGATTTGACGCCGGTGCAAAAAGCGGAAATTGATAAGCTCGAAACATTTTTCATCCAGCCCGATCAGCCGCCTCCTGATCCTTTGGCTACAAGCGATCTCGAAGAAAAATTGGACTCGTTGCTCCGCAGCCACGGTCAGAGTGACTTGTGGCAGTTGGCCGCGGATTTGGCTCGCAAGAGTGTCTTGCCCGAAATGCTGGAATCTTTGTTCGGGACTCTGGATTCCGATACAGCTCGCGCCGCTCTCGTGCGCATCGCCGCGGCCGTGGAGATCGCGAATCTGCTCAATGAAATTGAAAGCAGCACGGCGCGCATTTCAGACTTGGTCCGGGCCATCAAGGAATATACGTACATGGATCAGGCGCCACTCCAGAATGTGGATATCGTGAAGAGCCTGGAGAACACCCTCACGATCCTTAATCACAAGTTGAAACGTGGCGTGACCGTGATCCGGGATTATCAAAAATTGCCATTTCTGGTGAACTCATTTGGCAGCGAGTTAAACCAGGTGTGGACCAATCTTATTGACAACGCCATCGATGCGATGGGCGGCAAGGGCGAATTGCGAATTCGCACTTATCGCGATGACAATTGCGTTGTCGTGGAGATCGGCGATACTGGGCCCGGCATTTCGCCAGAAGTTCAGCCTCACATCTTTGAGCCCTTCTTTACCACGAAGGGGGTTGGCGAAGGGACAGGGCTCGGACTGGACACGGTACAGCGCATCGTAAGAAAACACCGGGGAAATATCCAAGTCTCTTCCAAACCCGGCGACACGCGTTTTCAGGTCTGGCTCCCGCTGGCAGACGGTCACGCGCAGCCCCCATCAATCAAATAGTTCTCATACCCAAACCAAGCGCGACCGAACAGCTAATATTTCCGTACCTATTTTGGCAATTTCAGTGCCTACTCGTCCCCTAATCCACGTGTTCGCCCTCGCCGAAGGAGTGTTCTGCGGCGGGTAGAACGTCGCGATCACCGGCCATCCAAACGTATAAAGTCGGGAGCAGAAAGACGCTCATGATTAGCGCGGCGATGAGCCCGCCGACAATCACGATGGCGAAGGGACGCTGCGAGTCGGAGCCGATTGCATGAGACAAAGCAGCGGGCAGCAGGCCGAGCGTGGCCACGAGCATCGTCATCATGATGGGACGCAGACGCAAAACAGCGCCCTCTACCGCGGCGTCTTCAATGGAATAGCGGCGGGAACGAAGCTGGTTGATGTACTCCAACATGATGACGCCGGTTTGTACCGAAACGCCAAATAGCGCAAGGAAACCAACCCCGGAGGAAACGCTGAAATGGGTGCCCGTGAACCAAAGCGCAAGCAAACCGCCAATGGGCGCAATGGCGACCGTCGCCATAATCAAAGATGCCCATTTAAAGGACTTGAACATGGTGTAGAGAATGATAAAGATCAAGAGAATAGTGATCGGAAGCACGATCATCAGTCGGGCATTCGCCCGTTTCTGGCTTGCGTATTCGCCCTCCCAATCGATGTTGTAACCAATAGGTAATTTGACCTGCTCGTTCACTTTCTTGATGGCTTCTTCGACTGTGCTACCGAGGTCGCGGCCACGAACACTGTACTTGATGGCAACATAACGCCGGTTACCTTCGCGATAGATCTCGGATGCGCCGTCGGTGACGCTTATCTTGCATAGTTGGGCCAATGAAACGCGCTCGCCCGATGGCGACAGCAGGCGGATATTGGCAATGGCCTGCTGGGTATCGCGGTATTGAGGAAGATAGCGCAAAACCAGATCATACCGCGCTTCCCCTTGCAGGACTTGAGTGAGAGCATTGCCCCCAACGGCGGTCTGAATGGCATCCTGCACATCGGCGACGTTAATTTGGTAGCGGGCAGCGGCTTCACGGTCGACCATTACATTCAGGTTGGGCTGCCCGAGCACGCGAAAGACGCCAAGATCCTCAATGCCATTGATGTTTCGCATAATGGCAACAATTTCGTCGCTCTTTTCTTCGAGAACCTTTAGATCGTCGCCATAGATCTTCGTAGCCAGCGCACCTTTCACACCGCTAACGGCTTCTTCCATATTGTCTTCAATGGGTTGTGAGAATCCCCAGATCACGCCGGGTATTTTGTCGAGTTCACGCTGCATGGCGGCGATAAGTTCATCCTTGTTTTCATGAAAAACTGGCCGCCATTGATCTCTCGGTTTCAAGTCAACGAAGAATTCCGTGTTGAAGAAGCCAGTGTTATCCGTTCCGTCGTCAGGCCGCCCGACCTGGCTGGTGCACTGTGGGACTTCGGGGAACGAACATAACACTATTCGTGCCTGGTTAGCCACGCGGATGCCTTCATCCGGCCCAGTGCTCGGGGCGAGGGTGCCGCGGACCCAGAGCGCGCCTTCATCTAAGTGAGGGAGAAACTCGGATCCGATGGCACCGCCAAGGGCTAGATAACCTCCCAATGCGAGCATCGCTAAGCAAGCGCCCACTGTGATGCCGCGGTGGTGAATCGCCCATCGAAGCGCACGGCCATATTGCTTAATCACGAATGTCATGACGGGGTTATCCCATTCGCTGGCTCCCTTTGCAAAAGCGTAGCTGGCGAGCACGGGCGCGACAAGGATGGAAAAGAGCAGAGCTCCTAGCAAGGCAAAAGCCACCGTCCAAGCCATGGGATGAAAAAGCCGCCCTTCGACGCGTTGCAGCGTGAAGATCGGCAGGAACGCGGTAATCGTGATGACGATGGCGTAAAACACGGGGCGCTGCACTTCGTGTGACGCAAAACCGATGGTTTCGTTGGGCATCTTGGCGCCGTCGGATTCGCTCAGGTGGCGCACGATGTTTTCCACCAGTACGATTGCGCCTTCCACGACCACGCCAAAATCTAATGCGCCGAGCGAGAGCAGGTTGGCGGGAATGTGCCGCAAATCGAGGCAAATGGCAGCGAATAAAAGCGCGAAGGGTATGGTTGCGGCAACGATGAGGGCACCGCGAACGTTGCCCAGAAAAAGAAGCAGAACCAGGGAAACGAGGATCATTCCCTCCGTCAGGTTGTGCAGCACTGTGTGCGTCGTGAAGTGAACCAGCGTGCTGCGATCAAGAAAAGGAACAATCTTCACACCCGGAGGCAGGATGTGATTGTTCAGTTCGTCCACTTTGTCGTGAACGCCTTGCAACGCCGTTTCGCCAACCGCACCCTTACGCAAGAGCACAATGCCAGAGACGACATCGTCGTTGTCAATGATCTTGCCATCTTCACGATGGATAGCGCGGGCGAATTGTCCGAGCCGGATCTTCGGACCTTGCTCGACCACGGCAATATCTTTGACACGGACTGGGGTACCGTTCTTTGTCGTAATTACGGTTTCTTGAATATCGTGCACGCGATCCACGAGTCCGACTTCACGGATGTTGATCTGTTGCAAACCTTCTTGAATGAAACTTCCGCCCGCATTCACATTGTTGTTCGCGAGCTGTTGTTCGACTTGGGACAGGCTTAGGCCGTAGGCGATGAGCTTGTTGGGATCCAGGCGCACCTGGTATTCGCGCGTAGGACCACCGAAGCTGGACACATCCACAATATTAGGGACGGATTTCAAGCTCTTCTCGACAGTCCAATCTTCAATGGATTTCAGGTCCATCGCGTCGTAGGCGGGATTGGTGCTGTGCAAGGTGAAGAAATAGATCTGGCCAACAGGACTCCAGTCCGTGCCCATTTGAGAGGTGACCCCGGTAGGCAACGTGACTTGACTCAAACGTTCGAGAACCCGCTCGCGGTTCCAATCGTCGTTCGAATCATCGTCGAAGATCAACTTTATGTCTGAAAGCCCAAACAAAGAGAATGAACGAAGATGAACCATGTTGGGCATTCCGTTCATGACAATTTCGAGCGGAATGGTGACCTGCTGTTCAATTTGTTCGGCAGAAATGCCCGGCCATTGCGTGATGACTTCGACGTAGTTGTCGGCGACATCGGGATAGGCTTCAATCGGTAAATTGTGGAACGAAATGATTCCTGCCGCGAAAAGGAGCACAGCAAAGCCCAGCACCAGCAGCCGATTGTTGAGCGCGAAATCGACGACCCGGCGAATCATCTATTGTTCCACCGTGTTTTGCAGATCCAGCGCATTAGCGACAACCTGATCCCCCGGCTTGATGCCGGAGATAATTTCCAGCCGCTTGTCAGGAAGCGTTGTTCCAGTGACCACTTCAACTCTCTTGAAGTGACCATTGGAGAGCGGCGTATATACCCACTCGCGATCGTGCAAGTGAAGAACCGCCGCGGTGGGGATGGCGGCGCGAGTTTCGGATTGTCGGCCGTAGAAAGTCGCGTTCGCGAACATTCCAATACGCAAGAACCCAGGATTGGGGACCTCAATTCTGACTTTCGCGGTGCGAATACTTGGATCAAGCGTCGGCAGGATGTTGTCAATCCGTCCCTTGACTGGCTTGTCAGGATAGGCGCTAAAGCGTATGTCAGCGGACTGCCCCACATGGACCGCATCGAGATCGTTCTCATAAATGTCGCAGATGATCCAGACGTACGAAAGATCCGAGATAGTGAACGGGTTGGGTCCTGACAAACCTTGCACGCCAGCGGCATTGGTGACTTGCTGATCGGTGATAATCCCAGAAATGGGAGCAACGATATTGACGATTCCGTTGGGATGCTCTTTGTCTATGCCGAGAAGCCGCAATTGTTCGGTTGCTGCATTCAGGTCGGCCTTGGCATCATCTTCAGTATTCTGAGCGGCTTCCAGAGCGCTTTTGGCGATGGCGCCCTTATCGTAAAGAAGTTGAGCGCGCTCGAGTTGCAGGCGGCCCACTCGC
>JBEKTR010000233.1:0-5963 GCA_049515835.1 Terriglobales bacterium | reverse complement strand
CGATAGGCGTTGAGCACGACGGGTAGCCAATACCAACCGGGGTGATTGGAATTCAGCTGCGTGGATCGTTGTGATAGTGCGCAACCGCGCTCCCAATCGCCCGAAAACGCGAAGTGCATGCCCATAAATGCCGTGGTGTATCCCTCCATGCGATTCAGTTCGAGCGCGCGCCCAGCGGCAGCACGAAACGCGCCAAGTTCGCGGCGAAAGAAATGGGCCGAAGCCAGGGCGGCATACGCCATCTGATTCGAGGGCGCGAGGCTCACTGCACGCCGTGAGGCTGTCATGGCACGGTTCATCGAATCGTGTTGCACATTGTATCCATGTGTATATTCAGCCCGGTAGAGCCACCCAAGCATGGCCCAACAGTCGGCGCGATCCGGCGCCTGCTTCACTGCGTGCTCCAGGGCAGCGACGCCCGCGAGATGTTCCTCCGCGCTGACGTGTTGGTGAAAGCCGAAGCTGCGCAAGAGAGCTTCGTAAGGGGTGAAGGATTCCGGATCGCGATTGCGGAGCGCGTCCGTCATGCTGTGCGCGAGAATGCCTTGCGTATCGCCGACGGTGGCGACGATACGGGGTACCACATCGTCCAGAAGTTCCAGTGTGGTTTCCGGATTGAACGTCTGATCGTAAGTTTCCGCCCACAGACTCGCGCCGGAGCTGGCGTCAACCAGTTGTACGGCTATGCGAACTTTGGAGCCCGCCTGCCGGATGCTGCCTTCCATGACGTAGCGCGCCCCCAGTTCCCTCGCGGCGGTACGCACGTCTGCTGTGTGCTGCGCGTAGCGGGCCGTGGAGCTGCGGGCAATCACCCGCAGGTAGGAGAACTTTGACATGTTGGTCACGATGTCGTCGGTCATGCCTTCGGCCAGGGCGACCAAGTCTGGATTGCTGCCGCTGTACTTAAAAGGGAGTACGGCGACCCAAAAGCCTTCGTCTTCTCGAACATTGGCGCGGGCCGCACCGGAATCGGGAGCGGATGCCATGCGCGAGGCTGAAATAGTGGCCGGACGAGACTTCTGCGTGGTTTGCCGCGCCAGATCGCGGAACTCATTGCTCACATCGCGAGCGGTCTGAACCCGGTGGCGCGGGTCTTTTTCCAGGCAGCGGCAGATGACACGGGCGAGATCGCTGGGCAGATCCGGGCGGGCTTCGGAAACGGGTGGTGGAGTGTCCCGCAGAATGGCGGAGACCAGTTCGGCGGATGACGCACCTTCGAACGGGCGATGTCCCGTTGCCATTTCGTGGAGCAAAACACCGAGCGAGAAAATATCGGTGCGATGGTCGAGGGGGCGGCCCGAGGTTTGCTCGGGAGACATGTAGGCCGGCGTGCCCATAACGACGCCAACCTGAGTGTGGCTGGCGGAAGTCATGGTCGCATTGCTTGGATTCCCTTCGCGAACATCTTTGGCCAGTCCGAAATCCAGAACTTTGACGCGGCCTTCACTCGAGATCATGACATTGGCTGGTTTGAGATCGCGATGAATAATTCCCTTCTCGTGCGCGGCGGCGAGCGCGTCACCTAAGGCATTGGCAATTTCGCAGAGTTGTTCGAGCGGAAGGCCACTTGACGGAATGACGCGATCGAGCGGCATCCCTTCGACTAGCTGCATAGTCAGGAAGTGAATGCCATCACACTCCTCGACGGAGTGGATGGTCACGATGTTGGGATGGTCGAGTTGGGCGAGGGTCTTGGCTTCACGGCGAAAGCGCGCGAGGCGCTCTGGGTCCTGCGCCATTTCAGCGGGCAGCACTTTGAGTGCTATGTCGCGGCCCAGCTTTGTATCGGTGGCACGATAGACTTCACCCATACCTCCAGCGCCCAGCGGCCGCTGGATTTCATAGGGGCCGAGCTTTGTGCCAGAGGTCAGCGGCATCAGGCGGCAATTATAGCTCCGGAGCGGTTTCTCTAAATCGGGTGTACCCACCCTTCGCCCACCCCGCGAATGGTGGGCCATCCCCTTCGTGAAGGTGCTGACGGAAATGGAACCTAATACCGGCAGTTCCCTCCCATCAACCCTTCTTACCGAGGTACTCTTCAATTTGTCCGCGCAAACGGCGACAATTGAGTTTGGATTTGGATGAAGAGCATCGCAGACATTCCGGCTAACACGAAACCTGGTTTGCAGTGCGAATTCGAAGCTGCGCTCTGCCTGCTGCTGGCGATTGGCTTTGCCACGCTGGCCTCCACGGGCAGTTTGGACTTGCAGACGCTTTTGCTCGTGAGCGCAGGCCTGCTCTACCGCGGCTATCTCATCTGGCAGGGACGGCAACTGCTGCTTCCTGTGTTCTGGACCACGACCCTAACGGTTGGGTGCGCCGCTTTTTATCTCGCGGATTATCTGCTTTTTAGCGGGTCATTTCTTAAAGCCACCGTACACCTCGTTTTGTTCGTGATGCTCATCCGGCTTTTCTCTGCGCAGAAAGATCGCGATTACTACTTTCTGGGTGTGCTTGCATTCCTCATGCTGCTGGCCTCGGCCGCATTGACGATTCAAGCGGCCTTCCTCGTTGGCATGGCCGCATTTACCGTGACCGGAGTGGTCACCGTAATTCTAATGGAAATGCGGCACGCGGAAAAAACATCGAGGACGTTGCCGCTCGCACCAAGAAAAACGCGTAGTTCGCAACCTGTCACGGCTTCCATTCTGCGGGCTTCTCCCGCAATTGCAATCGGTATTCTTTTGCTCGGCGGCGTGATCTTCTTTTTGTTGCCGCGAAATTCGAGCGGATATTTCCGCTCTTATGCGGGCAATGATTCCATCAGCACCGGCTTCAGCGAACAAGTGCGGCTGGGGCGCATCGGAGAAATTCAGCGATCCGACACGCTCGTCATGCATATTCAGATTGATGGCGACCACAACGGAATGCACGACCTGAAATGGCGGGGCGTGGCTCTTGATTTGTTCGACGGCAGAAGCTGGTCGAATCCGCAAATGCTTCACGTCCTGCCCCCATCGCCCGACGGATCGTTTCGTCTGGCTCCTCACGCCATGGTGCGCGCCCCTGGCATCGCGTACCGCGTCTTGATGGAACCGCTCAGCACCAACGTATTTTTTCTTGCGCCGACGGCACGAGGCATCCGAGGCAATTTCAGGCTGCTTGCCGGGGACGATGCCGGCGCCGTCTTCGATGTAGACGCCGAACGGCCGATCAATGTGTACAACGCGACCTCCGATCTCGGCCAGCCAACCGCGGCGGAATTACGTCTCGCACATGGGATCGCATCGCCACAGATTCTTCTGGATGATCTCCAATTGCCTAGATTGGATCCGCGCATCCCCCGCCTTGCACAACAGATCACGGAAACAGATCCCATAAATTACGACAAAGCGATGGCGCTTGAGTCTTATCTCAAGTCCAATTTCGGGTACACACTGCAACTTTCGAGCAGCGTGCCACGAGATCCGCTGGCGGAATTTCTCTTCGTTCGCAAACGGGGACACTGCGAATATTTCGCCTCATCCATGGCAGTGATGTTGCGTACTCTGGGGATTCCGGCGCGGGTCGTCAATGGATTTCGCCGCGGGGAGTTCAATCAATTGACAGGTCAATATGTCATCCGCGGGCGCGATGCGCATTCCTGGGTGGAAGCCTATTTCCCCGGCTACGGCTGGATCACGTTCGACCCAACGCCTTCCGACCCCGGCGATGGCGGTTTGGGCCGCGGCGCGCTCTACTTGGATGCGCTGTCTTCATTCTGGCGGGAGTGGGTGATCAATTACGATCCAGCTCATCAGTTCCGACTCGCGGTAAACGTCTCGCATCGGGGACAGGTGCATTGGTTTGATTTACAAGAGTGGGCGCGGGAGAAATACGAGGCGATGCTCGATGCGGCACGGCAAGCACAGCACGATGCAGTAGAGTCTCCGGGAAAATGGACAGTGGGCGGCGTTGCGATTCTTGTTTTGCTAGGAGTTCTCTCCGGGCTGCTACGCTACGGTTCAGCCATAACGGTCGCTATTCGCAGTTGGAAGAAAGTCGCGCGAGCGCAGCAAGCACCGTCCGCCGCGGCGGCGGTCTGGTACGAGCGGATGATCTGCAAGGTAACGACGCGAGGCCTCCACAAAAAACCGGAACAGACGCCGCAGGAATTCATCAACAGTATTGGCGACGAAAACCTGCGCCATCAAGTTGCGCGTTTCACCGGGTATTATGAATCTGCCCGCTTCGGCGGATCGGTGGAGGACGTGCTACGCCTGCCCGAGTTGTATGCGGAAATCGCCCATAAAGGCTAATTCCTTCGCGTAGTCTCAAGATTCCCGTCTACGCGTACTATATAAAAATTCCCCGGATTGAGCGCATATTGCTCTACTGCGGCGCGGTAGGTGGTCCTATGAATACATATAACTCGTTCCTGCCAAAGCAGTTATTACGTGCTACGGCATAGAACGGAGGCTTGGCATTTCCCTTGCAATGTCTATAATGCGTGAGTACGAATACCATTGCCTACAGGTTCTTCGGATCTGGGCCAAGTCCCATGACCAAAAAAGGAGCTCTCAACATGAATCGCACTTCGTTAACCATTTTTCTGGCAGCCAGCATCGCCGCCACGGTAGGTTGCGCCAGCAAGAACTATGTCCGGCAGCAGACGACGCCGCTCATCAATAAGACCAATGAATTGGATGACATGACGGCGCAGAATACGAAAAGCATCAAAGATGTAGATGCGCGCACACAGGTAGGACTACAGGCCGTCAACGCGAAGACCGACGCTGTAGATCAGAAGGCTCAAGCCGCCGGCGCTCAGGCTGGCCAGGCGCAAACCTTGGCTGATAACGCCAACCATCGCGTTGATTCGCTGCAAAGCACCGTGGCTAACCTTGACAACTATCACGTGGTGGACCAGGCATCCGTACTTTTCGGTTTCAACAAAGATGTACTGACGAAGACAGCGAAAGCCGACCTGGATAAAATTGCCGGCAACATCGCCAATACCAAGGGTTACATCGTCGCCGTCGAGGGCAGCACGGATTCGGTCGGCGATGCGCAATACAATTATGACTTGAGCCAACGGCGGGCGCGCGCAGTCATTCAGTATCTGGCCTCGGAGCACCAGGTGCCCGCATACAAGATTTATGTGATTGGGCTGGGTAAGGACAAGCCTGTGGACAGCAACAAGACCTCCGCTGGGCGCTCCAAAAACCGTCGCGTGGATGTGCGCTTGATGACGAACACAGCCGACAACTCTACCCCGGCAGCACAGCCTACGGCGAGCGCAAGCCCGTCGTTATAAGAAACTCGTAAACGGAAGCGCGGTAAGCAAATTTTTACCCCTCCTCCCCGGAGGATTTCGCCAACCAGGCTGCTTCCCCCGGAAGCAGCCTGGTTTTACTTGCCCGCCGCGACACGCGGTAAAATGAAATATGCGATTTTGCGGCTTCGTATTGACGATTGCACTTGTGGCCAGTACCGCGCTCGCCCAATCGCCAGGCAACAGCGGGCCGGGAGCGAATCAAGCGCCCCCGAGTTCTGCAAGTCAGGCCGACGATTCGAACGTCAGCTCCAGCCGCGACAATCAGATCGACATCAGCCCGCCGAAGAATGACGCGAAGGACCATCCCAATAGCGGCATGCCGGATCTTAGTCAACCGGATCTTAGTCAGCCAGATCTTGGCCAGCCGGGTCCGGCGCGGCCTACCCCGCCGTCGTCGTCATCATCAACATCGGGCGCCAGCAGCGACGTAAATGAAGTTCATCCCTACAACCCATACCGCGCCGATAAAGATCTCGAGGTCGGTGAATATTACTTGAAGTTGAAAGACTACAAAGGCGCCCTGGCCCGTTTTCAGGATGCGCTCATCTATAAGCCGAATGACGCCATGGCCAATCTCCGCATGGCGGAATGCTACGAAAAGATCAACGATCCGACGCAGGCTGCGGTGCACTACCGCGAATATCTCAGGATATTGCCGAACGGGCCGGAGTCGAAGAAGGCGCGCAAGGCGCTGGAGAAGTTACCC
>JBEKTR010000232.1:0-6039 GCA_049515835.1 Terriglobales bacterium | reverse complement strand
GCGCCAATGCCTAGCATTGCGAGCTGAAGGTTTGAGTTATCAGGAAGTAGGAGAAGTATTGGGGATCAGTCACAAATCGGTAAGCGTGTATCTGGTACGAGGACTGAAGAAGGTGCGAGGCGTGAGCAAATGACGAAGTTGCCGCGCCAGGGCGCTTTTTCGGGTTCGCCGCGTCCCCATCTGAATGAGGCGCAGTTAATCGCTTATTTGGACGGGGAATTGGGACGTCCCGAGCGCGAAGCCTCCCGCGATCATTTGGAGACCTGCTGGACTTGCCGGGGTCTGCTTGGCGAAATTGAAAGCAGCATTGATGCTTTTCTGGATATCCGCACAAGCCTGCTACCCGAAGAATCCACTTTCTCCGAAACGCGTGTGGAGCAGTTCCGGCAACGCCTCGCGCGTCATGCCAGTTCTATCGAACGCGGGCCCGTTCCTTTAGGAAACCGCCTCGCGGCATTGTGGACGCACACCACTCATGCTGCCGCTTATTTGGTGCAACCGCGGCAGGCCGCCGTTGCCGGTTTTCTCGTGGTCACCATGCTGGTCATCATGTTTACCGACGCGCTCAATACGCGTGTCTCGGCGGACACGGTTTTAGCGCGCGCGTCCCAGTACGAAGCTGAACATTTGCCCGCACAAGGGCAAGTGAGCCGGACCTCTATGCGGGTGGAACGGATTGACCACAAAGCCCACGCCGCAAATGGTGTGAGGCAGTTAGGGACGATCACTATCGTGCGAGATTCGATTCGCCCCAAAATGTACGTCCGAGCCGAAGCGTCGTCGGGCAAATCCGCGCACGCGGTCATGGCGAGTGACGAACAAATGAGCGAGGACGTTCTGGAAGTTCTTCTTGCTCCAGAAGATTCTACGTTTGAGCAGTATGTTCTTCATCAAAGATGGCAGCCGGATCTATCCGCAAGCCAATTCGAGCGACTGGGCGCGGTGCAGGGAAGCGCGCTATCGGCCCGTAAAGATCAAGGGGAACTCGACGTAAGCTACCGCTTTGCCGGCAATCCATCTGGTATTACCGAGGCCATGCTGCAAGTCAATCCATCTGATTACGCGCCTTCGAGCATCAGCTTCGTGACTGCGGACCAGGATGCGCAACACGAATACCGCTTCACGCGCACGGCATTTTCAGTCGAACCTCGGACACTGGAGATCGCGGAGTTGTTTGTGCCTTCGGCGGCCGTTACAGAAACGACGACGGCAGAAGCAAGAAAGCTACCCGCTCTGAGCAAACCGGTTCCGGTCGCATATGGGCAATCGCACGCGACGCCCGAAGAAGTTGCCGTCGCCGCGGCGTTGCACAAATCAGACGCGTGTTTGGGCGAAGAAATCTACATTTTCCCGATGTCGGACGGAACGTTGCTGGTACAGGGCTTGGTGGATAACAGCACGCGCCGGGAAGCCATAGTGCGGACGCTAAAGCCGCTCGCCCATAATGTTCGCATTGAAATCTATCTTCCCCGCGAGATTAAGAGCGGTTCGGATCTTTACAATCCGCCGGAACAATTTTCAGAGAAAATTCCTGGCGGCCTTGCCGGAGATCAAGCCGCGACCCTGGCCGACCTTTCGAGCGGGCAGTCGCCTCTATATGAGCGCCTGAACCAGCACTTTTCGCAGTCTGGCGTTTCACGTGAAGATGCCAACAAGCAGGTGGATGTATTCTCGAGCGAAATGGTCACAATTGCCCGCCAGACCTTCCTTCACGCCTGGGCATTGAAACGGCTGGATGGCGAATTTTCCAACGGGAGAATCGCGAGCCTCTCAGACTCGGAGCTGCGGGAAATAGATCAGATGCGGCAGGACCATCGCCGCTGGATTGCGACCCTGGCCCGTCGTGAATCGGAGATGCTCGCACCCATCGCCGGACCAGCCGCGAATGAGTCGTCGGCTGCCGCCCCGGACAATGGTGCCGACACCGATACGCTACTGGCTTTGGCACGCACGCAAAACGATCTGGTGCGGGCGCTTTTTGCCGATTCCCGGCAAGCCGCGCAAGCAGACACCAACTTATCCCGACTGCTTGCCGTCATTCATCGTATGGGCTCCTAAATCCGATAAACAGGGTTAACTCTGTTGATTTTCTCCGCTTTAGGAAGTTCGCTTTCCCGCCGCCGGTACTATAATTCCTGTGTGTTATTACGCCCGCAATTCCTCCTTGTCTCGGCTTCCAGTGCTCGGAGTCCGCGGAAGCCCGGCGAGCGAATCCCTTGACCCGACGGCCAGTCTGGAGCCTCTCCCTCTTTTTTTTTCTGGCGCTGTGTAGCTCCGTCGAGGCGCAGCGTGCTGCGGTTGCAGGCGTGGTCTCTGATCAGAGCGGAAGCGTTGTCAGCGGCGTGAAAATCACGCTGCTCAATTTGGATCAAGGCCTTGAACGTGACGCGGTCACGAACGCAAACGGCAATTTCACCATTCCCTTTCTTCAGCCTGGAAGATATCTCCTGACGGCACAGAAAAGCGGATTTGCCGTTTCAGAATTTCGCGATCTTATTCTTCATGTGGGCGAAGATCGTGGCGTAAATATTCAATTGCGCGTCGGTGCAGCTCCGGTCGAAGTACAGGTCACGGCGAGCTCACAACAAGTTGAAACGGTAAGTCCCGCATTGGGCGCCGTGGTCACGGGAGATGTTGTTCGCAACGCTCCACTCAATGGGCGCGATATTCGAGACCTTGCCCCTCTGCAACCCGGGGTTATCCCCACCGACGATGATTTTCACGGCGCGGGCACATTCAACATTGCGGGCGGGCGGGCGGACTCGGTGGCATATTTGCTTGATGGTGGATTCAATAACGACCTGATCGATAACCGCGCGGTTTATGTCCCCAACCCTGACACGGTGGCCGAATTCCGCATCCTTACCAGCAACTATCCCGCCGAATATGGGCGCAATGCCGGGGGCGTGGTCAGCATTGCGACACGTTCTGGCACTAATCAGTTTCACGGCACGATGTTTGATTTTCTACGCAATGACGCGCTTGACGCCAACAGCTATTTCAATATCGCTAATGGATTGCCCCGGGATGTTCTGAAGCGCAACCAGTTCGGAGGGACGTTGGGTGGTCCGGTGATGATTCCGAAGGCGATTCATGGGAAGAATCGCTTCTTCTTTTTTCTCGGATATCAAGGCCAAAGGCTGATTGAGGACCTGACTATCCATCAAGCTGCCACGTTCACTCCAGCAGAACTTCAGGGGAACTTTTCGCAGTCAGGATTCGACGGTGGTCCAGATCCGAACGTCGCGGCGTTTCTGCTGCAAAATCCATATTTTCAGCCCAATCCTTCCCTGGCTGCGCAAGCCATTATTGCGCCTTCTGCGATCGATGGCGTTGCGCAGAAATATATTGCCGCCAATCTGATACCTACATCACCGAATGGCCTACTCAATTCGCAAGAGGAGCTCACGTTAAATAGCAACGAACTCACGGGCAAGTTTGACGTTGATATGAGCGCGAACGACAAGCTGGCGGTAACGCTGGGCTGGGACAGCACTCACGAGACGACTCCTTTCGACTATGCCGATGTGGGCGGGTTCCCGGACAATTCGGATTTCAGCGACTACGTCGCCAACGTGGTTTATACCCATATTTTTTCGCCCAATGTGCTCAATGAAGCGAAAATGACTCTGGAACGATCGAATAATCTGGCGGAAAATCCGGCGACGAATCTGCCCACTCCCGCAGGTCTGGGGATCGGAATCACGCCGGATCTGGCGACTGGGCCCACGAACCTGGCCTTTGATAACGGACTGAGCATTGGGTTCAGCCCGGTTGGGCCACAGCGAATCACCGACAACACATTCTCATATTCCGATACGCTCACCTGGATTCGCGGGCACCATAGTTGGAAGTTTGGCGGCGGCTTTTCGGCTTATGAAAATAACACGTTCTTCGCGTTCTACAATAACGGGCAGTTTTTCTTTGTCGGGCAGGGCGGCATCGGCTCGCAGAATTCCTTTGCCGATTTTCTGTTGGGGTTGCCTTACAGCTACTTTCAAGGTTCGGCCGCGCCCTCGAACGTCCGCACAAAATTTAGCGACGGGTTTGTGCAGGACAGTTGGCGTGTGCGCAAGAATCTGGTCTTCGATCTGGGCCTGCGCTACGAATATTCCACGCCTAAGCGTGACACCGAAGGCCGGACTTTTTCCA
The DNA here is from genome assembly GCA_049515835.1 of Terriglobales bacterium. Classification (GTDB taxonomy): domain Bacteria; phylum Acidobacteriota; class Terriglobia; order Terriglobales; family Acidobacteriaceae; genus JAJPHW01. The sequence continues at coordinate 1,887 of JBEKTR010000232.1, read as the reverse complement.
TTATTCCCGGCCTCCAGTCTTCGCGCTTCGTGAACGCTCCGCCGGGAATGGTTTTTCCGGGCGATTCCGGCGCGCCCCTAGGGGTGAATTTTCCCGACCGCAAGAACTTTGCTCCGCGTGCGGGATTTGCCTGGGACCCGACGGGCAAGGGTAAAACAAGTCTGCGTGGTGCGGGCGGCGTTTTCTACGACATTCTTAAAGCGGAAGACAATCTGCAATTCAACGGTGCGCCGCCATTTGATGCCAGCGCGAACCTCGCGTTTTTTCCGCCGGGGACAATTACCAGTGGACTCAATTACCTCAGCCAGCCTTTCGTTGCCACGGGGACAACGAATCCTTTCCCGTCAGGCAACCCTCCATCGAGCTTTAACTTCGGGAATGAGGGTTATTTGCCCATCGGGGGTGCCGGTGGCATCTACGTCGTGGATCCCCATTTAGGTACTCCGTACACCTATCAGTATCATCTGACCCTTCAGCAGCAACTCCCGGCTGATACGATTTTTGAAGTCGGGTATGCTGGCACGAATTCGCATGGATTGACCGCGGTTACCGATATCAATCCTTTTGTTCTGGGAACATTCAATCGCGTGCTGAACCTGACTCCTGCGAGCAGCAATTGTGGCGTCACCCAGGTGTTTCTCTGCTACGGCGTGCTTGACGAGTTTAAGAATGTGAGCAATGAAAATTACAACAGTCTGATTGCGAGCCTGCAGAAGCAACTTTCCAGCGGCGGGATTTTTGGCCGCTCCTATTTCACACTGGCCTACACTTACTCCCACAACATTGATAACGCGTCAGGATTCGAAAACCGCAATACAGCTGTTCCCGCGTATCAGCCCGGCTTGTTCCGGGCCTCGGCAGATATGGATGTTCGTAACCGGATTGTTTTTAGCGGAGGATGGGAACTGCCTTTTGATCGAGCCTTCGCGAGCGTATCGAAAAAAATCACGCGTGGTTGGAGCGTATTTCCTATCCTGAGCTGGCGCAGCGGCTTCCCGCTGGATATCTCCGCGAACCTGCCCAGCGCGCTGAATTTTCTGAGTCCCGGTCCTTCGGGTGTAGGCGATCCTGGCCTGGTGCACGCCAATTTGACTGGTGCAGTGGCGATTCAAGACCCAAGGTCAGTGACAACTTTGTCGTCGCAAGATAGCGGCCCCGAAACCGGCCACTTCTGGTTCAACCCGGCGAGTTTCAGCAATGCGCAATGCCCCCCGTCACCAACCTCGTGTGTGCCTGGGCCTGCCATGTTTCCGAATGATGATCAGGCGGTGAGCGATCCTTCGGTGCGGACTTACGGCACATTGCCGCGAAATTACATTCGCGGGCCAGGGCGATTCAACATCAATCTTGCTTTTGCAAAGAGTATGGCAATCACGGAGAGAGTTCGCATGGAACTTCGCGCCGACATCTTCAATCTGGAGAATCGAGCCGAATTTTCCAACCCCGATACCAATATCACCAGCCCGACGTTCGGACAGATTTTGAATACCGCGGATCCGCGCATCATCCAGCTATCCGGGCGAATCAGCTTCTAAAGTGGACGCGATTCCGTAAGTCTTCGCACGCAAAACAAAACGCCCCGGGACATAAGTCACGGGACGTTCAGTCGAACAGCCCTCCCCCGAAGTCTGCTCAATTGCTAACTTACTGTGAGCGGGCAGATAGTGGTATGGCCCGGATGGGCTATCTCGGTAGCCCGTTAGTGGGCACTCCCTAAGAGACTGTAAAGAAGGATACTTAGCACGATAACCGTGAACGTCACATACATGCGGTCACGCTCGGCGGCAAAGCCCCAGATTGAGAAAGCGACACGTGCCACCGGGGTCGCAATGAGAATAAGCAGTCCCAACTGGATAATTCCCTTACCCTCCAGCTTGTCCGCCGAGT
>JBEKTR010000231.1:0-6056 GCA_049515835.1 Terriglobales bacterium | reverse complement strand
AGTCGCCGGTTGGCGCGTCTTTGCAGGATCTCGATCACCGCTCCGCTGATTCTCGCGCGAAGGAGGTCCCACCACCCGGGATTTGAAACCACATCAGTCCGATAGAACGACGGGCACAATCGCGCCACGTGCGCGACCTCCCCGCATAGTCCGCAGCCGATGCAGCTTTCTACAACCGTTGCAACCGGATCGGGCCGCAGCGGATCGGGGTTCGGTGCAATCGTCAGCGACGGGCACCCCGATAACCGGATGCACGAGTGATCGCCCGTACATGTATCTGCATCCACGCCAAATTTTTGCGTGACCACGCGCTCGCCCTGATCGGCACGCTTGCGTCGCGCCGGTTTCTCTCGGCGCTCCCGGTTAAGCGCGCATTCGCTCTGCGCCACAATTACCTTCGGGCCTTTGTCTTTTGTAGTTAGAGCCTCGCGCAGCACATCGCGCATTCTTGCCAGTTCATACGTGTTCGTAATCGTGCGCACCCACTTCACACCCACACCCCGCACCGCGTCCCCAATCGAAAGCTTCGTGGTGCGGATTGGATTGCTCGCCGCTGACGATAAAATATCCTGGCCGCCCGTCGCCGCAGTGTAGCTATTGTCAATCACCACCAGCACGTTGTCGCTCTGGTTAAAGACCGCATTACCCACGCCGCTAGTCAGTCCGTTGTGCCAGAAACCGCCGTCACCCATCACGCTGATGGTGCGTTTGTTCGTTTCTTTCGTGTTAAACGCCGCGGCTCCTGCCCAGCCCAAGCCATATCCCATCGTGGTAGCGCCTAAATTGAAGGGCGGCAGTATCGAGAAGAGATGGCAGCCAATATCGGCACTGATGTGGTGTGGCCCGAGTTCTCGCTCTACCAATTTCACGGCAGTGAAGATTGGGCGCTCCGGACACCCCGTACAAAACGACGGCGGCCGGGGATGCACTTCGCCAGGATTCACGACAGCCGCGGGTCTTGCGGCCCGTGGCAACTTCTCTGGGTGAATCAATTCGGGCGCATATTGCCGGATGAATTTCGTAATCCCCGAAATCACTGTCCCCGCCGTGTATTCCCCGGCCATCGGCAGGCAATCTTTACCATAAATTTTCGTGGTGACCTCCGCTCGGCGAAGAATCGCGTGCAGATTTTGCTCAATAAAATCCGGCTGTCCTTCTTCAATCACCAGCACCGCACGCTTGTCCGCGCAGAATCTCCTGACTTCCTCTTCGACCAGCGGATAGGTCACATTGAGGACGTAAAGAGGAATCCGCGTGTCTCCAAATACATTCGACAATCCGAGCAACTCCAAGCTGCGGATCGTCGTGTTGTACATCCCACCTTGCAGGATGATCCCGAAATCCTGCGAACCATCCGCAAACACTTCGTTTAAGCCGTGTTTCTGAATAAACTGCTGCGCCGCCGGCCAACGGTCGCGGATTTTTTCCTGCTCATGCAGAAAACTTGCCGGCGGCAGCACGATTCGGCTCACATCCCGAACCGGATTTTCCATCGCATCCCGCAAAGTAAACTCTGGCCGAACATTGTCTTTCGCGATGAAGCGTCCGTGCACATGGCAGGCGCGGATTCGCAACTCCAGCATCACCGGCGTGTTCGTCGCCTCTGAAAGCTCAAATCCATCTTCCACAGCTTTTACGATGCAAGGCAGATTCGGCCGTGGATCGAGCAGCCACATCTGGGATTTCATCGCAAACGCGTGCGACCGCTCCTGCATAATGCTGGATCCGTCGCCGTAATCCTCACCCACAATAATGAGCGCGCCCCCTTTGACCCCGCCGGACGCAAGATTGGCTAGCGCGTCCGACGCCACATTCGTCCCCACGGTTGATTTGAACGTCACCGCGCCCCGCAAAGGGTAGTGCACCGAGGCTGCGAGCGTAGCCGCCGCCGTTGCCTCAGAAGCGCTGTGTTCAAAGTGCACGCCCAGCTCTTCCAAAATGTCGTTGGCGTCCGTCAAAACGTCCATCAGGTGAGAAATCGGCGCACCCTGATATCCGGCGACATACGATACTCCAGACTGTAGCAGCGCCTTTGTAACGGCCAGAATGCCCTCGCCGTGAAACTCTTGTCCCTCGCCTAAGCGGAGCTTTTGCACTTCTTTCGTGAATGATCGTTCTGCCATGAGTGCGCCTAATCGAAATCAATTTATAGCTAAATAATTTAGATGTCAACTAATCTTAGAGGCTGCGGTGTTCTTCCCGTAACTCGCTTTATCCGGGTATGAGAGCCAACACCCGGCAAGGGCTGCCGGAACCCTTTGTGATTTTCAGCGGCGGCGTGATCAACAGCGCCCCCTTTGGAGGCAACTCGCCGAGATTGCACAAGCTCGCCAAGCCAAATTTATTGTGACCATGCATGATCGAATGGCAGGGAAATGGCGGATCGAACCGGAATGCCTGACCCGCATCGGTGCCCACTCCTTCCGATCCCCACCCAATAATGTCCCGCTCTTTGGCGAGAAATGGCACCAAATCCGGGTGTGGTCCCGGCACGTGCGAGCCGTCTTCCTTCATGTTCAGATAATCACTCTGCGCCCGCGTTGACCAATCTGTCCGCATCAATACCCACGAACCGGCTTCGATCCGTCCATATTGCTGTTCCCAACTTTTCACACGCTCCAGGGTCAGCAAGAAATCCGCATCCTTCGCAGACTCCTGCGATACATCGATCACGCATGCCGGGGCAATAAACTTCTCCGCAGGAATATCGTCAGTCGCGTTGTTCGGATAATCCTTGCCCGTTACCCAATGAATCGGCGCGTCAAAGTGCGTCCCTGTATGCTCACCACAGGCAAAATTGTTCCAGTACCACGCCGGTCCACGGCTGTCGTACTTCGAAATCTCTTCCAGACGAAACGCCCACGTCTTGCCAAACTCTGGCGGCAACTGGATCGTTGCCGTGGATGCATTCAGGGGCTGCGTGAGATCAACGACGCGGATTTGGCCCGCGGCGAGGGCTCGGGCAAACTGCACCAGACTATCTTGGGACATGAGCTACCTTCCAAGTCAACGATGAAATACCGGTGTAGTGAGCGGGCGACATCTATCGTTCACATCTACGGTTTAACAATCCCACACGCAATCCGGTCTCCGGAATTTCCCGCAGGGTCCGTCATCCCATCATCAGGCTTGGCATGGACCACGAGCGCGGTGCCGCCATTCACAAACAGCGAATGCGCACCGCCGTCAAAATCAACTTCCGTATTGCTGATGGTGACCAGGCCCGACCGCCCATTTGCATCCACAGTAAAGTTCGGCATATCTCCTGCGTGATGACCTTCGGGATTGTTCAAGCCATGCTTCTTGCCCTCTGGATTGAAATGTCCGCCAGCTCCTTTGAAGGTCGGAGCATCGCACACCGCATTCTGATGGAAGTGCAACGCATGCTGCCCGGGCGGTAGGTTCTTGAGGTTCAAACGCAGCATCACGCCCGTACCCGCAGTCTTAATAGTCACCGTACCCGCGTCCCTCCCATCCGCTGTCTGCATACGAACTTTGACCACGCGGTAGCGGTTGGCACTGGCCACAGAAAGAACCACCACTAGTAGCGGCAACATAAACGCGATCAGGGGAAGCCGTTTCATGGAACCAGCATTATAGCCAAGCCTGCGCTTTCCGGCCATTCCGGTACCGCAACCGATGCTAACCGGACAAATGAGGGTGTTTATCAGCACCCAGACGTACACTCCCCTTCGGTAACCCTTGGTAACCATACGATTCTGGTTAACAGGTCTTACAATGACCTTGGTTCGAGGCACCATCGCTCCCGTACTTGATCGGCTGGATGATGGCCGCTCGAACTATCTGTGAACCTTCTAGCCGCAACATAGCCCGAAGGAATGTTCCAGAGTGGAGTCAGAACGTTATGGCTTTTGGTTTCGGCTTTAACAAACAGAAGGTTCTCAGCGCCGCGGAGAAGTTTGTCCAACAGGGCAAACTGCCAAATGCCATCTCCGAATACGAGAAAATTCTCAAGGCGGACGCGAAAGACCTCACCGTCATGAATACCGTGGGCGACCTTTACTCACGCCTCGGCGAAAATGACAAAGCCGTCGAATGTTTCAAGAGCGTTGGCGATGCCTATGCCTCACAAGGCTTCACCGTCAAAGCCATCGCCATGTATAAGAAGATCGCCAAGAGCAAGCCTTCCGTCGAAGGCGTGCTCAAGTTGGCGGAACTTTATACCCAGCAGGGATTGTTCAACGATGCCCGCGCGCAATATCTGCAAGTCGCCGAAGAATTTCTGCGCAGCGGTGAATTAGATCAGGCTGTCCGCATTTTCCAAAAGACCCTCGAAATGGACCCCGAGAACCTGGCCATGCGCCTCCGGCTCGCGGATGTCTATGTTCGCCTCAATAAGAAAAGTGAGGCCCGCGAAGTTTACTCCGCCGCCATTGAAAGCTTGCGCGCCAAAGGCCAGCTCGATGCCGCCGAGGAGGTTTTGCAGCGCTTGGTAAAGCTTGATCCGGGCGGCGACTCGCAATTGCTCCGCGTCCGCAGCGCGATCGAAACTGGAGATTTCGCCGGAGCGGCCAAAATCCTCGAGCAACTCCCGAACCTCAACACCAACCAGGACGCCCAGCGCAACCTTTTCCGCTGCTATCTGCAACTCGGCCAGTTGACCGAGGCCCGCACTCTCGCGCCCAAACTTTTTGAGCATGAAGGCAACACAGCATGCATCGACAGCTATGTCGAAGCCTTGGTGGCTGCCGGCCAATACGATGAAGTCCTGGCGCTTTACCAGACCTACTTAGAGCGTCTTCTCGCCGACGACGCCACGCGTTTCCTCAACAGCCTGCACTCCTTGATCGGACCGGTAAGTGACCATACCGGCTCTCTCGAAGCGATCCTCGATTTGCTTGGCAGAGCGGGTGACAAGAGTCACGACGCCGAAATTATGGAGTTGCTCGGCCATGCCTACGTGCAATCCGGCGATCTTGAGAAAGCTCGCGATTGCTACGGCCAACTGATGCAGACTGAGCCCCAGAACGCCGTCCACGCGCAGAATTACCAGCAAGTCATGGGACGCATGAGCAGCAGCGGCCCGGGCACCAGCGCGCTTATCACCGCAGAAGAAGGCGTCGTTCTAGTGGATGAACTCGAAGCGACCGCTCCATTCATCGATCAGGAAACCGATGACGGTGTCGCGCCCACGGTTCGCGCCGCAATCACCGATGCAGAACTCTATCTTTCGTACAATATGCCAGACAAAGCCCTGGCGCCGTTGCTCTCGGTCCTGCCGCAGGCCCCACGTGATCTCCGTCTCAATCAACGCCTCGCAGCCTTGCACACGCGCTCTGGACGTTTTGCAGACGCCGCCACCTGCTGCCGCACTCTCGAAAGTCTCTACCAGGACGCGAACCATGCCTCAATCGCCGAACGCTATGGCGATCTTGCTACCAAATTTGAAGCCCACGGCGCCCCTGCTGTTTCAGAGATCGCCGGTTCCGATACAGAAGCCTTTGTGAATGCGCCCGCGGGCGTCGTGGATCAAACCGAAGGTGCCATCGCTCATGCGCCAAACACCGAATCGATTTCCGCCTCTCCAGTCGTAGTTCCTGAAGTAGAGGTACATGCACCAGATGCCGTTTCCGACGTGCAGGAATTCTCTGTGCAGTCGGCACCGTCCGACACCCAGGAAATTGACCTTTCCGGCGAATGGGATGGAAGTCACCTCGCCGAAGCTGCTCCCGTTGGTGAGCTAGCCGCTGAGGTTCCTGCGGTAGCACCGGAAGCTGCGTCAGCCAATGATAATGATCTTGCCGTCGCAGAGACCATCGAAGAAATTCGCTTCTATTTAGAGACCTCGATGCCGGACCAAGCCAAGGCAGCGATGGTCAAGCTCGGGCAGTTAACGTCCGACACGGCTATGCTTTCTGCCATCCGCGCTGAAATCGATGCCGCGGTTGCAAAAGCCGCGCCCGCTCCTGAATCGGATTTCGCGGTTGTCGTGGATTCCGGCCCCACTATCGAAGAGGATTCGATCCCCGAAGCCACCATCGCTCCGGTGGAAGAATTCCAAGTTCCCGAACCAACATACGTAGAACCTAAGAAAC
>JBEKTR010000230.1:0-6057 GCA_049515835.1 Terriglobales bacterium | reverse complement strand
CATCCGGAGTGGCCGGACGGAGTCCTGCCCAGGATTCGTGAATTCGCGCTTCGCTCAAAGCAGGCATCAACGACGTTGCTGCATGTTGCAGGCGTTGGATGGTGTCGACGGCGGTTCGTTTGTCGAAGCCAGCTTCCTCAAAGGTTGAACCTATCACTACGCGTCCATCACTACGTGGTACCAGGTAAACGTCGGGTGTGCGAACCACATGTTGCAAAACTTGCTTGCCAATCATGCACAGCATTTGACCTTTGACTGGACGAGTCGGGAAGTGGAGTGGAGGTATTGCGCCCGACCATGCACCTGCACAATTTACGATTATGGGCGCACTGTAGCTCGTTTTGGCGGTGCGAACGCCATTGACTTTGCCCGCAGTCACCAACATCTCCACAACTTCCGCGCCGGAAGAAATGTCGATTTCTCGTCGTTTAGTGGCTTTCCAAAGGGCTGCGGTCAGAGCGCGTGGGTCGACACTCCGCTCATTACGGAAGCACGCTTCGCGTGTGCTTATGGCGAGCTCAGGCTCGAGTTCCACAACTTGCTCGTGAGAGAGAACTTCGCCGTCGCACTCTGCCGGATCGTCGGGATCGAAGAATACGATCGCGCCCTCCGGCCGGAGATCAACATTGTCGCCGCTTTCGTCTTGAATTTCCCGTACAAACTCCGGATACATGCTCGCGCTGGCCGTTGCGAGCTGACGCAGCGCCGGCGGAATTTCGCCAGAATCGGCCAACATGCCGGCGGCTGCGTAAGACGCTTCGTGCCCCGGTTGGCCGCGATCCAGAACGAGAACACGGAATTGATTCCTGTGTAATTCGCGTGCCAGCGACAGCCCGATGATTCCACCGCCAACAATGACTGCGTCCCATGTTTTCACTCTTGCGATTGTAAAAGAGTATTGGTTACTTTGAGACACTCACTTCCGTTTCGCCCGCCTTCAAGTACAAGAAACTTATAATCCAGCCAGATCGTCAATCGAGTTTGCGAGCTAAGTCGCCCATGAAGAACAAAACTAACCCCAACACTAACGTCTGGATTTACAATCCTGCGCTCGACCTTATTGTCGGTTGCGGCGCATGGTCCGCTCCGCTGCTACTCATCACTTACTATGCCGCTAGCTCCAGCATGATGGCGTGGTCGGTGGGCTTTTACGCACTGGCGCTGTTCTTCAATTTTCCGCATTACATGGCGACGATATATCGTGCCTACCATACGCGCGAGGATTTCGAAAAATACCAGATTTTCACAGTGCACATTACGTTGTTGCTTCTGCTGACACTGGTGCTCTCTCATTTTTGGTTTAAAGCGCTACCCTGGATATTCACCCTGTATTTGACTTGGAGCCCATGGCACTACAGCGGACAAAATTATGGATTGTTTGCCATGTTTACGCGCCGTGCGGGGGCGACACCCACGGACTGGGAACGCAGGTGTTTGCACGCAACTTTTTTTCTGTCGTACCTCGTGCTGTTTGTGAATTTCCACACCGGAGTTTCGCACGATCCGTTATTCATATCGCTGGACATTCCTGCCCATGCGGGCGATGTGCTGGTTGGCGGACTCGGGGCCGCGTTTCTTGGTTGCGCGGTTTTTGGATTGCGACGGTTACCGAGTCAAGTCGGCTGGCGGCCTTTGGTTCCAGCGCTAACCCTGTTTTCCACGCAATTTCTCTGGTTCTTGTTGCCAACCGCCTTGTCACTGGCGGAACGGCTGCAAGTTCCGCAATCGCGATACAGCACCGGCGTGCTGGCGATCATGCATTCCGCCCAGTATCTATGGATCACCAGTTATTACGCGCGACGCGAGGCGCAGGCCCAGTCAGAAACCAACTGGCGGCCTTGGGCGTACTTCGCTGTGCTTGTAGCTGGAGGCATTGCATTATTCATCCCTGGCCCCTGGTTGGCCAGCAAACTGTTTCATTATGACTTCACTTCGAGCTTTTTGATTTTCACTGCTCTGGTCAACATCCACCACTTCATTCTGGACGGCGCGATCTGGAAGCTACGAGACAGAAGCGTTGCATCTTTGCTGTTGAACACGAAAACAAGCTTGACGAATGCGCGCGCGGGAGCGGTGAGCGGCGGCCGTTGGCTTGTGGGTCATTCCGTCGGGGCGCGAACATTGCGGATTACCGCCGTCTGTGTCTTGTTCGCATTGGCCACCATAGATCAAGCGCGCTATTTTCTTGCTGCGCACCGCGAAAATCTCTCTGATCTCGAGATCGCCGCCAGGCTCGACAGGTATGACAGTTCGCTGGAGGCGCATATCGCTGATCAGGAACTAGCTTCTGGCGATCAGGATGCGGCCGTGGCCGCATGGCGGCAAGCGATCGAGGCGAACCCGTCGGATTCGGCACAACGCGACCAATTGCTTACGTTTCTTATTCAACAGCAAAGAATCGAAGAGGCTTACGCGATTGCGTCCATGTGCGTGAAATACACGCCGACAGACGCAAATTTGCTCGTGAATCAGGGCATTCTGGCAATACAACTCCATCACTACGACATTGCGCTCAAGAGCTGGAAGCGGGCGTTTCAGATTGATCCATCGAGAACCGAGGCGTCGCTTTATGTCGCGCAGGAGTTGCAGCGTGAGAACAAGTTCGAGCCGGCCATTCCTTACTACATGACTTACCTGCAACGAGTGGCTAAAATGCAGCCCTCGAACCGGCCGCCTGTGAACACCATCGCCACGGTCGTGTTGCAACTGGCAGACTGCCAGACCAGCATGCACCAGCTACGCGACGCAGAAGAGAGCTACAAGATTGCGGAAAAGATAGCAGCCGGTAACAACGAGAAGAAACTCGACAGTTTCGCAAGCGTCAACCTAGCCTCATTGGAAGCGAACGAAGGTCGCATTGCTGAGGCCCTTCCGCTCTATCAAAGAGCATTAAAGCTCGACGCCGGATTGGACGACCGCAAGGGCGAGGCTCTCGATTGGTACAACTATGCCATCTTGCTAAAACACGCTGGATTCCCACCGCGGCTGGTGTATGCATCGCTCGAAAAGTCGAAGTCGTTAGCGGGAACTGACACTAGCGGCGACCAACTGGCCAAGATCGTTGTGGTGCAGGCAGAGGAATCCGCCGCGCTTCCCAAACAAGATGCAAATGTGCGCAAGAATCCGGAAGATGCGATCGAAGAGGCGCTCTCGGCACGCCCGGCAAAGTAATTTCAGCCCTGCAACCGGTTCAAATACTCCACAATTTCCGGCTGACCCCACTCGACCGCACCGATGAATTTTCGCCGGACGATGCCATTGCGATCAATGATGTAAGTCTCCGGATACTTGAATGTGCCGTAAAGGATGCTGCTGTGCTTGGTGTCGTCGCGTACGGTCAAGAAATCTACTTTGTGATCCTTGAGAAACTCGTGGTAAGCGCCATTATCGTCATCGATACTCACCCCCAGCACAACTACGCCTTTACTTCTATAGCGTTGCTGCAATTGTTCGAGGGATGGCATCTCTTCGACGCATGGCGGACACCAAGTTGCCCAAAAATTAAGGACGACGATCTGGCCGCGAAGATCGTGCAAAGTAACCTTGTGGTCGGCGTCTTGAACCGTGAAATCCGGGGCGGCGGTGCCGATGTGGGGAGGCCGCGATCCGCTATAGCAAGCGCTTAACTGTGCGAGTAGCAGGAACAGACAGAACGAGCGTTTCACGTAGCTATAATACAGAATAGGCCATGGCTGCGGCAGTCATCGTTCCTGAAATTTCCGTGATCGTCCCCGCTCGGAACGAAGAAGCGAGCCTCGGTGCTTGTTTGAAGTCCATTGTCTCCCAGGGTGGTGTGCGCTTTGAAGTTATTGTGGTGGACGACGGATCCACTGACCGCACCCGGGAAATAGCGAAATCGTTTGCCGATGTTTGTGTGGTTACGCCAGGCCCATTGCCTCATGGATGGAGCGGCAAGAACAATGCTGTTTGTGCTGGCGCCTCGGTAGCGCGTGGAGAATGGTTGTTATTCACCGATGCGGATACTGTGCATTTTTCCGGCTCTCTGGCTCGCAGCCTGGCAGAAGCGAAGGAGCGGAATGCCGACCTGCTTTCTTATTCCCCGAAGCAGGAAGTGCAGGGTTTCTGGAAAAAAGCCGTCATGCCTGTAATCTTCGCCGAACTTGCCGCAACATTTCGCCCAAAGGAAGTCAATCGTGCGGATTCTACTGCGGCCGCGGCCAATGGGCAATACATTCTGGTTCGGCGCGAGGCATACGATGCAATTGGCGGCCACGCCTCCGTTGCGACCAGCTTGCTTGAAGATGTTGCGTTGGCACGCGTGATGAAACGCTCTGGGCGGAGAATATTTTTTCGTTACGGTGGCGATGCTGTTCGCACGCGCATGTATCGCACGTTCGCACAGTTGCAAGAAGGGTGGACCAAGAACTTGGTTCTATTGTTTCCATCTCCGGGTCGGCTCGCATTGTTGAGAATCGGAGAATTCGGTGGAATTGTGGGGAGCGCTTTGTTGGCGATACTTGGCGGACTCAGTGGTCATACTCGAGGGGCAATGGCGTTTGCTGTGGTCGCTGCAATCATGGAGATTTTTCTTTTACGGAGGATCCGTAAAGCCCATTTTTCGCGGGGCGCAACGGGATTGTCCTTGCTCGGTCTGCCGCTGTTTTCCTATCTGCTCGTGCGCTCGCGGCGCTTTTATAGACGAGGGAGCGTGACGTGGAAGGGCAGAGACTACAATATTAATATTAAAAGAGCAGCAGGCCGATCTATCTGCGCGGCCTTGCGTTCCGGTGGAACAACCGTAGAGTGAAATAATCGTAGTAAGGAAATGCATTGGTTTATTTGACGCGTAAAGCCGAATTCGCTGCTTCGCATTATTACAACAATCCGAAATTCAGCCCGGAAGAGAATAAGCGAATTTTTGGAAAGTGCAACAATCCGCATGGGCACGGGCACAACTACACGCTTGAAGTGACCGTGAAGGGGGAAGTCAATCCGGATACGGGTTTTGTGGTGGATCTAAGAGATCTCAAAGATACGATGAGCCGCGAAGTGCTCGAGGCCATGGACCATCGTTTTCTGAATAAAGAAGTCCCAGAGTTTGCGCATCGGATTCCCACTACGGAAAATCTGGCAATCGTCATCTGGCAGCGGCTTGCGCCCAAACTGAAAGCGGCACAGTTGCACCGCGTGCGGGTATATGAGACTCCGGATTTGTTCGCCGATTTCTATGGAGAAGCATGAAGGCATATCTGACGCGGCGATACATGTTTTCGGCTTCTCATCGTTTGCAAAATGACGACATGACGGTGGAAGAGAATCGCGAGATCTACGGAAAGTGCAACAATCAATTCGGGCACGGGCACAATTACAGCCTCGAAGTAACCGTGAGCGGACAGGTAGCGGAAGACACCGGAATGGTCTGTAATCTCGCCGACCTCGACGGTTTTGTGAATCGCGAAGTCATTGAGAAATTCGATCTCCAGAATCTTAATAAGCTCCCTGATTTCTCGAAAATCGTGCCCACCACCGAAAATCTGTCCGTCGTCATTTTTGATATTTTGCGACGCGGCTTCCATTACGCACATCTAGAGAGGGTACGTTTTGAAGAGACGATGATGAATTCGTTTGAGTATGCAGGCGGCGGGGCGATGCGCCGTTAACCCACGCCGGTAACCGAACAGGAGCCCTGAACATGGCAAGAACTTCTGAAATCCCGACCGTCACTAGCGCAAGTTTTGAGGAACTTGTCCGCGAAATGTTGGTACGCGTCGGCGAAGATCCGGAGCGCGAAGGTCTGGTACGGACTCCGGAGCGAGTGCATAAGGCTCTTGAGCATCTGACCCGCGGGTACAAGGAAGATCCGGAAGCCATGCTGCAAAAGGCATTATTTACGGTCACTTACGATGAAATGGTGATCGTGAAAGACGTTGAGATGTTCAGCCTTTGCGAACATCATATGCTGCCGTTTTTCGGCAAAGTACATGTCGCATACATTCCGAACGGCAAGGTCATTGGCCTCAGTAAAATTCCGCGGCTCATTGAAATCTTTTCCCGCCGCCTTCAAATTCAGGAGCGCCTGACCACACAGATTGCAGA
>JBEKTR010000229.1:0-6085 GCA_049515835.1 Terriglobales bacterium | reverse complement strand
ACATCGCCCGTATGTAAACATCCGTCGCGAAAGGTGACTGCAGTAGCTTCAGGATCCTGCCAATAGCCAGGAGTGACATTTTTGCCCTGCGCGACGATTTCGCCGGGTTCGCCAGGTTTGGCGTCGATGCCCGCTTCGTTCACAACGCGAATGGTTACGTCTCGAATGGCTTTGCCGATCGATCCGGGTCTCGAAGCCACATCGGATGGCGAGAGGCATGTGAGGCGCGCGGTGGCCTCAGTTTGTCCGTACATGAGAAAAATATCAGTATCCGGCAATGCGGCCTTGAGATCACGCACGAAGACCGGCGCCATGTGTCCGCCGGCCTGCTGCACGTATCGCAGATGCGGGAACTTCATGCGGGGAAGGCTCGACTTGCGCAGCAAAATCTGGAAATGGCTGGGAACGCCTGCGAATCCTGTGCATTCGGTTTCGACCATGCGCTGAAGAACTTTGTCCGGATACATGAAACGCGAATCCGTCACCATACTGCCGCCGACGCACAGATGGGTATGCAAAAGGGACGCGCCGAAACAATAATGAAAGGGAAGAACTGCCATAATGCGGTCCTGCGCTCTGAGGTGCAGACTTGAAATAATGGACTCAGTATTGGAGATGATGTTGCCATGCGAGACCATCACCCCGCGGGGTTTTCCCGTGGAACCAGACGTGAACATTAAGGCCGCTAGGTCAGAAGACGCCGTTTCCGGCAAGCGGACATTCGAGTCTGTACTTTCAGCGAAATGCTCAAGCATCCGCTTAAAATCAACGATTCCCGAGGAGGAGCAATCGGATGCGTCGCTCGCAACGAGCATTCCAGGGATTTGAGTGGCCGTACTTACCGCCTTGCTCTGAATGAATCCGAAGCGTGGTTGCGTCATCTCGGCGATCTGCCGCATGGCCTCCGGCTCGAGCGCTGCCGGTAGCGGAATCGCAACAAGCCCCGCGCGCATTGTGCCGAGGTAGGCAGCCAGCCAGAAGAACGAATTTTCGGCCAAAAGAAAAACACGATCTCCTTTTTGCCCGCCGTGCCCAAGCAAAAAGTGGGCGACTGCGTTCGACGCCGATAGCAATTGCCCATAGGTATGGGATTCGCGCTGCGTAATCAAGGCTGGTCGCGCGGCATCCTTGGCCGATAGTAAATAGTCGGTGACATTCTTGGGGATCTGAGAATGTCCCTGCGAAAGTGCCTTAGATTCGAGAACGGCGGTCATTTTTGGGATATTTCAGAGAACGATTATTTGATTTCGGGAACGGGCGCCATCAAGACCGGGGCAAGATGTAGATATCGGGTCGCATTGCGCTTCGCATCAATCATTCCGTAAACGCGTTCTACCTGTGATTCAGGAATGCCCACGGCCGGAGCAATGGTAGACGCGGGAATTTCATTGTTTTTTCCGTAGAGGCACAAATCCATCTTGTGGAGCGGAAGCGAGAAATAGAATTCCTCCTGCGTCTGCTCGAGGGAATAAGTGTCCGTGGTGGGTATGCGGCGCCGAATTTCCCCGGGAACTCCCAAATACTCTGCCAATTGAAAGACCTGCGACTTGTAAAGATGAGCGATGGGCTTGAAGTCGGCCGCACCATCGCCATATTTCACGAAGAAGCCCTGGTCGTACTCCAGGCGGTTGGGTGTCCCCGCGACCGCATAGTGTTTCAAATCCGCATAGTAGTACTCAATCATCTTGCGTGTGCGTTGCTTGAGATTCGTGGCCGCGAGAATGCCAAGGTATGCTTCAGCAGTAAGGCGGACTTGTTTTTGCTCCCCTGCAGGAGATTGCACCACGATTGAAAAAATTGGATAGCGGCCGGACGAAAGGAGGTCCGGCAGAACCATTTTGCTTTTCCAGCCAGCCCCGTATTCCGGTACAACAAGGCGAATAGCAGCATCGCGGTGCTCGTAGCAGCCCGCTGCACGAAGAATGGGAGCGATGTCCTCCAGATGTGACTCTACGCCCAGTTCGTCGGCAATCGCGCGGCCCAGATGCAGGCTTTCGGGCGAGGAATCGACTTCCGGCGTGAAGAGAAGCAACACGCGCTCTTTACCCAGGGCCCGCGCGCAGAGGTATGCCACCACTGAACTATCGATGCCTCCGGACGCGCCGACCACCGCACCTTTGCAGTGGAGCTGCTGCCCAATGGCTTGGCGAATGGCGGAAGTAATGCGTTCGGTCTCCGCGGACGCATCAATCCGGAGCAAGTCGTGCGAAATGGCCAGTGTGGGCTGCATGTGCCGTAAATCTGTAGGTTTGGTTTAGCTAAGTTTGAACTTGCGCCTGGGCGACTGCAAGCGCGGGAACTCTGCGTTGCAGGAACTGTACCAGAGCATTCACGGAGTCGAGATTTTCTGGGACCAGTTCATTGGGTTCCAGCTCAATCTGATATTTCTGCTCGAGAAACGAAACCAGCTCGAGTATGCCAGTTGAATCGAACGTGCCTTTTTCCAGAAACGAGTCATCGTTATGGAGGCTGCTTTCGTCGCCAAGCAGAAACTGCCCTACGATGAAGCTGCGTATTTCCTGCTCAATGGATGGCATAGGTTGCCGGCTGGTGCTGGACGACCAGTTGCTGCATCAGCAACCCGGTTGAAACGACGCCCACCATCGCCATGTTGTCTTTCACGCTCACGGCTCGGCCGCTCCTGAATTTTTCCGCGAGACGTTGGACCGGGGAAGGATCGAAGATCCCGTCTCGCAAAATACTTTGCGTTGCAAGCACGTCAGCAACGTACCCCGGGGAAGTGGGTGTTGCGAAACTGGCACCATCTGGAGCACGATAAGGCTGCTTCGGACGCTGAAGGATCGATTCGGGGAGTAAGTTCCTGGCGACCCGCTTAAGCAAGAACTTCTCGTCCAGAACGCGCATTTTCAGCGAAGGGTGCAATTTCTGGCAGAATTCTACCACGCGATGGTCGAGAAACGGATAGCGAGCTTCGACTGAGTGGGACATGGCCATCCGGTCTGCTTGGGAGGAAAGTAAATAGCCGGGAAGCAGGTATTTTGTCTCCAAATACTGTGCCTGACAGAAGCCCGGCCACTGCGCATATGCGGCGGGAAGGGACTGTTCGAGTTCATCGTAAGCGTCGTAAGTCCCTATGTAATCTATAACTTCCTTGGAATATAGAGATTTCAACTTAGCGGTCAGCTGCCAGCGAGGCAGGTGGGAAAAGAATGGGCTTGCGCCGTCGCGGCCTTCGACGCGGAAAAAGCTCGCCAAGTACGCTGCGGGCTGCTTCTGAATGTTTTCCATATACGGATAAAGCCGCTGCAGCAGGCTGGCCCGCGTGCGTGATTGAGGTTGGCGAGACCAAAAGCGACGAATCTTCGCTTCCTTGAAGATGTCGTAACCGCCAAGAATCTCGTCGGCGCCTTCGCCGGTGAGGACGACTTTATTTCCTCGATCGCGCACAAGCTTTGACAACAGAAATAACGGCGCTGGCGCGGTCCGTAGGACTGGTTGCTCTGTATGGAATACAACTTCTGGAAATATCTCGCCAATGTCGCGAGTCGAGCAACGGATTTGCGAGTGGGCTGTCCCTAGATGTTCGCTGACGATTTGCTGATGGAGGCTTTCATCCAGATGCGCATCTTCGAAAGCGATAGAAAACGTCCGCAACGTATCGGGCGCGAAGCGCTTTGCGAGAGCCGCGATCACGCCGGAGTCGATGCCGCCGCTTAAATATGCCGCGACGGGAATATCGGCACGCAATCGGATGCGTGTCGCATCGCAAAGTAAAGCGAGCAATTCTTCCGACTTGGCTTGCACCAGCGCTTCGTCCCACGCGTCGGAGGGTTCGATTTGCGAAAAATCCAAGCTCCAATATTCAGTAACGTGTACTTGCCCGTCTTGTACCGTCAGGTTGTGGCCAGCAGGGAGTTGTTTGACATCGCGAAATGCAGTTCTCGGCGGTAATGTGACCCAGAATGTAAATATCTGATCGAGCGCTTTGAGATCGAGCTCACGGGCAACCGCGGGATGCGCGAACAGGGCTTTGATTTCGGATGCGAAAAGAAAAGTCTGATCTGCAATCGTATAGAAGAGGGGCTGAATGCCCATGCGGTCACGCGAAGCGAACAGTTTGCGTTGCCGAGAATCCCAGATAGCAAAGGCCCACTGCCCGTTCAAGCGATGTACGCAACGCTCTCCCTCAGCTTGGTAAAGATGCAGAATGACTTCTGTGTCGGAACGTGTAGCGAAGGAGTGTCCTTTGGCGATAAGTTCTTCGCGCAGTTCGAGGTAGTTGAAAATCTCGCCGTTATAAGTGATCCAGAGTGAGCCGTCGGAATTGGACATCGGCTGGCCGCCGCCTTCGAGATCAAGAATACTCAAGCGTCTATGAGCTAGGCCTGCTTCGCGGTCCAAGTGCAGGCCACTCGCGTCAGGGCCGCGATGGGTCAGAGCATCCGACATTTTCTTGAGGAGATCGGGACTCGCGTTGTGGCCGTTAAAACCGATCATCCCTGCGATGCCGCACATAGTTTTCTGGAATAGCTGGCGTTGGTTAGAGGCTGCCGTCGCCGTCGAAGGAAGAGGGATCCCACGCGGCGGGATCTCTTAGTTGTTCCGCCAATTGCAGGTCTTTCTTATTGGACTTGTAGAAGTACAGCCAACACGGTAATTCGCGTTGATGAGGAGCGATGCGCGACAACACGCGTTGTTTGTCTGGAGCAAATCCGATGGCTTCGAGCATGTGAATTTCCTGGGCCCGGCATTTCTTGAGGGCCAACGCGATCATGGGCACGAGGTGTTCGGGGTCGCGATCGAGAGCTTGAAAGTCCACCAGGCGCATGCGGTTGAGCCCAACTTCATGATTGTCTTGACGCAGAAAAGCTGCGTATGCGAGTAGTTGCTTGCCGCGAGTGATGGTTGCAATCCAAGCCGTACCGTTTTGCAAAGCGTATTTGAAGTGCCAATCGAGCGTTTCGCGCGAACGAACCCCGAGTACGGAAGATGACCTGTCGCTAAGGCTTCGCCAAAATTCATCGAAATCAGCGTCGAAGCGATCGCGAAGATTCAGCTCCAGTCCGCTTTTGATTTTCGCGCTGACATGAGGCCGGAGAGAATCTTTGATGGCGACTGCCGCAGCGGTAGGATAGGTAAGCCAGAGCGGCCATTGTTTCTGCATCAACATGCGCGATGCGAAATTGGGATAGTTAGTCACCCAGAACGAAGCCCGGTTCCACGCCCCCGACGGCACCGGCAAGAAATGAAACAGCTGATGCAGGGGCATACCGTTCGCGTTCACCGACGTATTCAGAAAGAGATCGGGCGCGAATTGGTTGCAATATTGGCTGAAGAGAGCGAAAGAATAACTGCGATAATGCTCGTCCACCACTAACCCCCCGCCGCTTGCGGCCAGCAACCGGCGTCCTTTGAACTCCAGATGAGAGGGAATGTTGGCGATATGGCCCACGATCTCCTCGGAAGCAGTCTCCAAGACCCACCCGATGGTCCACGAGGGAAGGCCCACGTAGACGGGATTGTCTCTCCACAGATGCATCCACTCTTCGGTGTTCTTCGAATTCAGTCCGTAGCGGGCAGAAAGCGCAGCTATTTGCGGATAATCCGCAAAGGTAGCGGGGCGAATGCGAGCTGCTGCGCCGACGGATGGGTTGTTCATGAGGCGCTTTACGGATGCGGCGGAGCGATGTCCCGCGATAACTGGAATCACTGCCCCACCCTGGCGCTACAGAATATGCGTAAGGTTCGCAAGCCTGGCTTCATTGCAGGAAGACGGAAATGCTATTTCTCGTTTGTTCAGTGACTGCTAAGTCGAGAAGCCTGTGGAGAACACAAGACGGTCAAGCGGCGGCACTTTGGTGGGTTAAGATCGCGACTGACAAATTGTTCCACGGTTTAGACGACGGCCGGAGCTCGCGAAATAGTGGTTTTCGCGCTGGATTGCAGTTGTGACAGGCCAGCTTTAGCGAGCACAAAGTTGCCTATTACCATCGCATCCAGGCCGGAACAGAAATAGCTGCGCACGGCGTCCCGCGGGTTCACTACCAGCGGCTCGCCGAAAAGATTGAATGACGTATTCACAAGTATCGGCGCGGGCGCGGATTCGCCGAATTGCTTAAGCAGT
>JBEKTR010000228.1:0-6107 GCA_049515835.1 Terriglobales bacterium | reverse complement strand
GTCATTGAAGTCAAAGCCACCAACGGCGATACGCATTTGGGCGGCGACAACCTCGACCAGAAGATTGTTGACTGGTTGATTGACGAGTTCAAGAAGAACGAAGGCCTCGACCTGCGCGGCAAGGGCAATGAAATGGCTTTGCAGCGGCTGCGTGATGCAGCCGAGCGCGCCAAGATCGAGCTTTCGACCACGATGGAGACGGAAATCAATCTGCCCTTTATCACGGCGGATGCCGGTGGTCCGAAGCACTTGGTGGTAAAGCTGACCCGCGCCAAGCTCGAAGCGATGGTGGAAGACATCATCCAGCGCTCGGTTGGGCCGTGCAAGCAGTGTATGAAAGACGCCGGCGTGGATGCCAGCAAGATTGATGAAGTCGTGCTGGTTGGTGGACAGACCCGTATGCCGCGCATCCAAGCGCTGGTGAAGGAGCTGTTCGGCAAGGAAGGCCACAAGGGCGTGAACCCGGATGAAGTCGTGGCAGTTGGCGCGGCGATTCAGGGTGGCGTGCTCACGGGCGACGTGAAAGACCTGCTCTTGCTCGACGTGACGCCGCTGTCGCTGTCGATTGAAACTCTTGGTGGCGTGGCGACGCCAATGATTCCGCGGAACACGACCATTCCGACGCGTAAGACGGAGACGTTCTCCACGGCGGCGGACAGTCAGACCACGGTCGAAGTGCATGTTCTGCAAGGGGAACGGCCGATGGCGGCGCAGAACAGGACTCTGGGCAAGTTCCACTTGACCGGAATTCCTTCCGCGCCACGCGGTGTGCCACAGATCGAAGTGACGTTCGATATAGACGCGAACGGCATTTTGAATGTCACGGCGAAAGACACGGCCACGGGCAAAGACCAGAAGATTACGATTACGTCGTCTTCCGGTCTGAGCAAAGAGGAAGTCGAGCAGATGGCGAAGGAAGCCGACGCTCACTCCGCCGAGGACAAAGCCAAGCGGGAAGAGATTGAGTCCAAGAACCAGCTTGACTCCATGGTCTATGGCACGGAGAAGATGCTGCGCGAGCAGGGAGACAAGATTTCCGGTTCGGAGCGTGGCGATGTCGAGAACGCGATTGCCGATGCCAAGAAGGCGCTGGAATCGAACGACAAAGCTGCGATGGACAAGGCCCGCGAAACGCTAACCCAAGCTTCGCACAAGCTGGCTGAGCAGATGTACAAATCTGCTCAAAGCCAAGGCCAGCCGGGCGGGGCTGGAGCAGGTCCGCAACCAGATGGCAATGCCTCAGAACCGAAGAAAGATGAAGGGGTGATTGACGCCGAGTACGTGGACGTGGAGAACAAATAACGCGTGTAGGGCGGACACTCTTGTCCGCCTGGGTTTAGAGTTCGGCACCAGCAGGGGCGTGAAAACGCCCCTGCTGTGTCATGTTAGGAAATTTGGTTAGCGAAGAAGTCGGGTTCGGAGGTGGGTATCATGCAATTCGAAGTGAACGGACAGGCATATTTCTTACATTTTGTAGATGATGAAGGCCGCTGGTATCTGTTTGAGCCCAGCGATACGGGTATTCAGAGAATTCCGGTGTACATTGATGCGCAGAAATGGGAGCGTGTCGGCCGTCCGGATAAGGCGAGCAAGATTCCGAATTAATCGGCTTTCAAGTAAGCTCTCATAGGTAATGGCGACCACTACTCAAAAAGATTATTACGGCACCTTGGGCGTGAAGAAGTCCGCGTCGGCGGATGATATTCGCAAGGCTTTCCGCAAGCTGGCGCGTAAGTACCATCCCGATGTCAACCCCGGGGACAAGGCGGCGGAAGAAAAGTTCAAAGCCCTCTCTGAGGCCAACGAAGTTCTCAGCGATCCAAAAAAGCGGAAGATTTACGATCAGGTCGGGTTTTATTCCGACAATATCGATCCGGCGACGGCAGAGGCATACGCCAAAGCCGGCGGAGGCTCAGGAGGGTTCGCGGGCGGAGGATTTCCCGGGGGCCAGGCGCCGCCTCGCGGAGCCGGACAGAACGTCAACTTCGACTTCGGGGGATTTGATTTTTCAGATCTGTTTGAAGGCGGACGAGCACAGCAACGGCCGACCGGCAACAGTGGCGGCGGATTCAAAGATATCTTCTCCGGTATGTTTGGCGGACGCGGGGGTGCGACGGCAGAAGAAGGGCCAGAGCCAGGTTCTGATCTGGAATATCAGGTGGACGTTCCTTTCTGGACGGCGATTCGCGGCGGCGTGATGAAATTGAACATCGCGCGGCGCGATGCGTGCCCAACTTGCCATACGCAGGGGTTCGTAGACGCGGGGGGAATATGCCCTGAGTGCAAAGGCTCCGGGCAAGTAACGCAGACCGGTGGGCGCATGAAGTTCAATGTGACGTGCCCGCGGTGCCATGGAACGGGGAAGAATATTACCACTTGCCCGACTTGCCACGGCGAGGGAACGCTGGGCAAAACTGATCCCCTAGAGGTGCGCATTAAAGCTGGAACGCGCGATGGGCAACGGATTCGGCTGGCTGGCAAAGGCAATGCCGGAGTACGCGGTGGGACGGCTGGCGATCTTTATGTGATTATTCGAGCTGGCAGCCATCCAATTTTTCAGCGCGATGGAGATGACATTCGGCTTATCGTTCCTGTGAGTGCAACGGAAGCAGCCCTCGGGGCGAAAGTCGAAGTGCCCACGATTGATGGCCGCACCCAATTGAAGATTCCGCCCGGGACACAATCCGGTCAGAAATTGAGACTTCGAGAAAAAGGCGTGCCCTCGGCGACGAAAGATGGCGTGCGCGGAGACGAGATTGTCGAAATCAAAATCGTCGTCCCCATGCCGCGCGACGAAAAGACGAAAGAACTGCTGCGGGAGTTGGCCAAGCTGAACCCGGAAGATCCACGGGCAGAGCTGTGGAAGGACGTGTAAGTTTTTATCGCCGAGAACGCCGAGCACGCAAAGAAATAAATTTGTCTTCCCGGCGAACTCTGAGCCCTCTACGCAATCTCTAAGATTATTTCTTACTTGGATCGTCCGCCGGATTGACGTAGTTGATTTGCAACGGCGCCATGCCGTGGATCTGGACGACGGTTTCTCCGACGGCCATCGCGTAGTGGTGCATATCAGGGTCGAGGTAAGCAAAACTGCCCGCCGGGAAGAGATTCATCTGCGCGGCATCAAATTTGTCTCCCATTCCAACTTTAAAGCTCCCTGAAATCACTGTGACATTCTCGCGCACTGGGTGCCAATGCGGCGCGAGTTTATAGCCGTCCGGCATCTTGAGGCGAACCGTGTAATCTCCGGAACTGCCCATAGGATTGCCTTCGATGACTGCGAGTTGAGCACCGGGGTTCAAGAAGGGCGGCGCAGGACCCCATTTGATTTGGTCAGGAGTGAATGCGTTTTGGGCAAATGCCAATCCAACGAGTACGACAAAAGTGACCACTGAAATCTTCAACAGGTTTGTTTTCATAATCGCCTCCAACCATCGGCGGCATCATAGTGCGATTGCGCGCTAAAAGCAACGGCGGGAATACGCAAGAGAATCGACTTAAGCAAATCGCTGGTCAGTGCGGGGACATGTCGCTCATGTGATGGGTGGTGCTGAAGCCGTTAATCTTGGTGAAGTCGGCGGGGATTTCAAAGAGTGCCGCCGGTTGCGGTCCTTCCTGAATATCACGAAGAGCACCGTTCCCTCCTTTGCTGTCCCATTTCACTGGGAAAGCAAGTTTCGTGTCGAGCCAAACGTGGCTAGGGTCGCCTTCGGGAGATTTACCTTCGTATTCAATCGCGCTTCTAGCGTTCACAGTGGCAGGGCCGATTTTGCGGCAGGTACTTCCTTCGCGGAATATGAGCTTCAGCCAAATGTCGCAAGCATTTTCTACGTCCTGCGCTCGGAACAAGGCATAGCCACGCTGCAAACTAACCCCCGGAGGCCCTTCCATGTATGTCTTGCGGTTCGCGACGACGATGCGCGTGATGCGGTTCGACATGTCCAGAACGGAAGGCGCAGAGCCACCCGCCGGCATGGATTCGACGCGCACCTTGTTGCCGCTGACGTAGATTTTGTCGCTTTCTACGCTGCCTCCCCAGGAGTTCGTCATGCCGGCGGAGAAATCGGTTTGGGCATAGAGCGCGGCGGTGAGGAATAGGAAGCTTCCGAGTGTCAGCGAAAGGATGAGTCGTGAACGCATGATGCCTCCCAACTAGTTTATCGCAAGAGGCTAACGCTCCCCAGCGCGGAAAGTTTTTGGAGGTGCTAAGGCCCCTTGTGCTAACGTGGGTGACCACAGGCCAACTGGGATGAGTCTCGGGAAACTAGATCGATGCTGAGCAAAATAGGGCTCGCAATTGCGTATTTCATGGCTGCGGTTTACTTCTTGTCGATTCTGTTGCCTTCAATTTACTGTCTCCAGCATGGATGCAAAGGGCCAGGTGAACTCGATGCTTTTATGCCCGCCTTCATGCTCACCCCGGTGGGCGGGATCGCTACGGCTTTCTCGTTGCGGAACGCCATACAACAGATCAAGAAAAGACATTCATGGTCTTGGCTTTTCTGGCTGCTGGCAATTATTTTCGCGATTGTTCTGCTTGGTATCGCTGGTTTGATTGCGCTATTCGTCTATTACACCGCAAGGCATCATTAGGGGAGGGTACTGCCGTCTGGAATTGGACACCCGAAGCTAAATCATGGCTCAGTGCGCCTAGATCTATGAAACCGTGCTTTCCATCGCCAGCGCGACACCCATGCCGCCACTGACGCACAGCGTAGCGACACCGCGCTTCGCTTTGCGTTTCAACATCTCGTGGAGAAGAGTGACGGTGATACGGGTTCCGGTGCATCCGATAGGATGGCCGAGGGCGATGGAGCCGCCGTTGACGTTAAGCTTGTCGCGGTCGAAATGAAGTTCACGATCGCAGGCCAGGATTTGGGCGGCGAAGGCTTCGTTGAGTTCGATGAGATCGAAATTTTCCAGCGCTAAGCCATGTTTTTGCTCCATTTTGCGCAGGGCGGGCACGGGGCCGATGCCCATGATGCGGGGATCGACGCCGACAGAAGTGAAGGCCATAATGCGGGCGAGAGGCTTGAGATTGTGCTGCTTGACGAATTTTTCGCCTGCAAGAACGACGGCGGCAGCGCCGTCGGTAATGCCGGAAGAATTTCCAGCGGTAACTGTCCCCGTTTTGGAAAACACTGGCGCGAGTTTTGCTAGTTTCTCCTTGGTTGCGCCGATGAAGGGATGCTCGTCGCGAGAAAACGTTTGCGGACCTTTTTTGCTTTCGAGTATGACCGGCGTGAGTTCGGCGGCAAAGCGGTCGCTCGACAAGGCTGCGGCAGCGCGAGTTTGGGAGGTCAAGGCAAATTCGTCTTGTTCGTCACGCGTGATTTTGTATTCCTCGGCGAGAACTTCGGCGGTTTCGCCCATCAGCAACTTCGCCATCGGGCAGAAGAAACCGTCGCGGTACATGCCGTCCACGATCTCTTGATTTCCGAGGCGATAGCCCCAGCGAGCGCCATCCAAGTAAAACGGCAGGCGCGACATGGATTCTGTACCGCCTGCGAGGACGCAATCGAGATTGCCGGCCGAAATTTCGGAGAAGCCTAGAGCAATCGATTTGAGTCCCGAGGCGCAAGCCTGGTTCACGGTGTAGGCGGGAACTTCTTTGGGAACGCCGCTGCGAATAGAAATCTGCCGTGCGGGATTTGGGCCGCCGCCCGCTTGGCGGGCATTGCCGAAGATGGTTTCCTCGATCTGAGCTGGTTCAAGCCCGGCGCGTTCGATGGCGGATTTGGCGGCGATGGTTCCCATGTCAGCCGCGGTTTGAGATGCGAGCACGCCGCCGAACTTGCCGATGGGCGTACGTGTGGCTGAAAGAATGTAAACGTCGGGCATGAAATTCTCCGAAAGAAAAGTTTAACAGCTGGTGAGGCGATGACGCGGGTAGGGTTCTTCGACTGCGCAAGAAGGTCGCTTTGCGAACTTCTTGCTTCGCTCAGAATGACAGGCCTTACGCGCAGGGGATATGTTCGCGCGGTACACTAAATCTTCATGAATTACATCTACGGAATTAATGCGGTGGCGGAAGCGCTGAAGGCACGCGGGCGGGCGTTTGCTTGGGTGGGCGTGGCCAAGGAGCGGCATGACATCCGCATGAAGCG
>JBEKTR010000227.1:0-6132 GCA_049515835.1 Terriglobales bacterium | reverse complement strand
GGCAAGCATGTGAAGCAGGCGGGATCGCTGGTTGCGCCCAATCACCTGCGCTTCGATTTCTCGCATTTTACCGGCGTAGAAGACGAAGAATTGCAGGACATTGAAGACCTCATCAACAAAGAAGTGCTGCGCAACGTGAAGGTCGAAGTCATTCCCGACGTGCCGATTGATGTAGCCATCAACGAATACAAAGCCATGGCGCTCTTCGGAGAAAAATATGGCGAACGCGTGCGCGTGATCAAAATCGGAGATTTTTCCACGGAGCTGTGCGGCGGCACGCATACGGCTGCGACCGGCGAAATCGGCCTCATCAAGATTTTGAAAGAGGGCAGCGTGTCGTCAGGCGTTCGCCGCATTGAGGCGGTGACGGGCGAAGGCTCGCTCGAACACTTCAGGAAAGATCACGAATTGCAAAAAGTTGTGGCCGGTTTCGCTGCGCCCACCCTTTCGCAAAAAACGCGAAATGATGGGGCATCCGAAGAAGGCATCTCTCCTGCGGAAGCCCTGAAGGCCGAACTCGACAAGAAAGACGCCGAGATCAAGCGTCTAGCGCGCGAACTCGATCAGGTTCGCATGAAGTCCGCGTCGTCTGGCGCGGCCCATGTCGAAGACAAAATTAGAGAAGTTCGAGGCGTGAAAGTTCTCGCGCACCGCGCCGACAATCTCGAACGCCAACAGATGCGAACTCTTGTTGACCAACTGCGCGACAAAGTCGGTTCGGGAGTCGTGGTTTTGGGTTCGGCGAATGATGGTAGCGTCTCGCTCATCGTCGGCGTGACCAAAGACCTCACTTCAAAAATTCAGGCTGGCAAAGTTATCGCTCCGATTGCGCAGAAAGTTGGCGGCAAAGGCGGAGGCCGGCCAGATCTAGCTGAGGCTGGCGGCAAAGATCCCGGCGCGTTGGATGCCGCGTTGGGGGAAGCTTACGCGGTCGTGGAAGGTTTATTGGGTTAGGTTGGGTCCGCACTTCGGGCATGTGAATCGGAGTCTGGTCGTTCCCAGTACTTACGTACCGGAATATTCAAATGCCGTCCGGTGTTCTAAATCACGATTGACATAGCTATTACAGATAGCTATAATCGCCTGCATGGAAGTCAGCGTGGCGGACGCCAAGAACAAGCTTCCGGAGTTAATCAAAGCGGTGGAAAATGGGGAACCCGTGACCATCTGCCGCCGGGGTGTACCTGTAGTAGATATTGTCCGCACTAAAGAACCTACTTATAAGAAGCGGACGTTAGGGACGCTGAAAGGGAAAATCCATATCCTCGATCCCGACTGGTGGAAACCTATGTCGGACGAAGAAGTTGACGATTTCATCGCTGGACGCAGTTGACGTGCGTCTGCTTCTGGACACGGTAGCCGTTATCTACGCGGTTGAGTCTCCAAGCCGGTTGAGCAACCGTGCGGCCGCAGCACTAGAGAATCCGGAAAACATCCTTGAGCTGAGTGCGATCTCACTAAGCGAAATTGCGATCAAATCAGCGCTGGGCAAACTGGGAATTTCGGGCGGGATGATTCAACAAGCCATTCAGGATCTCGATCTACGGATTCTCCCTTACACTGCTAATCACGCGCTGGAATTGTTTGATTTACCGCAGCATCATGGCGATCCGTTTGATCGGCAAATTATTGCGCAGGCTTTGTCGGAGAAAATCCCGGTGGTAACTTCAGATGAAAAATTCAGTCTCTACAAGGGGCTAAAGGTGGTCTGGTAATCAGAAGCTACTGCCCTGACGCTTTTTCCTTTTCCATCCTGCTGGCGACTTTTACACCGCTTAATCCACTTACATACTTGGCGATGCCGCGGTAGAGAGATTCGGCAATGCGCTGGCGGTACTCGGGTGAGCGCAGGCGCTTTTCGTCTCCGGGATTGGACACAAAAGAGATTTCGGCAAGAATCGATGGCATATTCGCGCCAATAAGAACGATGAATGGAGCTTTTTTCACGCCGCGGTCGCGCAAGCCGGGATTTTTCGCCGCGAGTCCGGTGTGCAGCGACGATTCAACATCGCCAGCAAATTCGCGCGACTCTTCGATTTTTTCCCGCAGCGCAATCTTCTTCACCAGATCCTGCAACTCGTAAACGGTTTTCTCTGAAACCGCGTTTTCGCGAGCGGCCACTTCCAGCGCATCCGGCGAAGAAGTGAAGTTCAAATAGTAGGTTTCCACTCCGCGCGCGTCTCGATCATGGCTCGAATTGGCATGCACAGAGACAAATAAGTCGGCCTGCTCGCGATTCGCGATCGCCGTGCGGGTTTCGAGCGGAATAAACGTATCGTCTCGGCGCGTATAGACGACTTCAGAGCCGAGCTTGGTTTCGAGCAGCTTGCCAAGACGGTGGCTGACGTCGAGCACCAGATCTTTTTCTTCTAATCCATTCGGGCCAATCGTTCCGGTGTCGTGTCCTCCATGCCCAGGGTCAATGACGATTTTTCCGATTTTCAGTCCCAGAGCGCGGATGAGCGAACGATCCCCGTCAGCCCGCGGCTGGGCCTCGTGCATGTCTAGATCAGAAACCGACTTGTTTTTACCGTTGCGGGCTTTGCTGCGAGCTGATGGAGTCGATGCGTTATCCGTGTCGAGATCAACAACGTCGTCCGATTTAAGTTTGTTCGCTGAATCGGACGATGCCGATTTTACTGCCGGGGATTTTACGGCATCCGATTTCGCGACCTCCAACTTCGGTTCATCCAGCGCTGCGACTAAATTGTCAGAGGGAGCGGCATCATCGCTAGCGGCTTTTTTGGTATTGGTATCGTCAGCTTCAATCGCTTTATCGGACCCAGGCTTGGCATTGGTTACGTTATGAGCCGATGGCGGATCGTCATCCGCATCTACAACGGTTTTCTTTATGCCAGAAGAGGTGAGGACCGTACGAATCGGCGGAGCTTTCTTGACTTGGGCGACGAGAGCCGGGGCAGGTCCGTCATCGTCGGAGTCGTTTCCGGGGACGCTCCTTGCTTTAGACGGCTTTGCCAGTGAATCATCGCTCGCCGTGTCATCGTCCGCGATGGCTTTTTCACCCAAGCTTTGCTCATCAGCGTTTGTATCTTTCGCTGCTGCCTTTGTCCCCGGCTTGCCATGAATGTCAATCATGAGCCGCGGCGGATTGGGCAGCAGAAAGGCGTGGTACGACGATGTTTCTCCCACTTCGAGCACTATGCGCGTGCGCCCCGGCTGATATTGCGCGACGCGAATTTTCTGCAACAGACCGTCGTCCACATCGAGGCTCTTGCCGACGAGGGTTGAGGCCAAATTGGTGTTGTGCAGGTCAAAGAAAATGCGTTCGGGACTGCCGATGCGCTGCGAGCTAAACTTTACTTCCTGCTCAAGGTCAATGGCCACGCGTGTGTAGTCGGGTGTGGACCAGTGCCGAATGCCGGTAACCCGCGGAATCTTGTCGCTCTTGACTGGAATGTTCTTTGCCGATTGATCGTCCAGACCAGTATCGCCACTCTTGGTGCTTTCGCCGCTTTTCTTCGCCTCCGCAGAATGATCGTCGGACTTGGATTTCCCGGGCGCGGCTTGCTGCAAAGGTTCAGCCAAAGCTTTGCGCGCTTCTGCCGCCAGATGGCTCCGAGGGTAGTGCTGAACGACATCCTCAAATGTCTCGCGCGCCTCTGCCTGATTGTCTAAATCGTCCTTGTAGATTTCCCCGATCGTAAACAAGGCTTCGATCCGGTATTTGCTCCCGGGATATTCGCGCCTCAAAAATTCGTACTGCGAAATCGCCGCATTAAGAATTTTAGGATCGTTAAAGCGGCGGCCCATTTCAACCATCAGTTCAGCCGACGCAACCACGCTCGGTTCAGCCTTCGTCGAAGTAGGGGCGCCTAAATAGACGCGGCGATAAGCGTCAATGACCCGCTGATATTCGGCGCGCGAACGCTCAGGCACGGGGCGTCCGCCGAGGGCCTCTTGCATCGTCGAAGCCCTGGAAAACTCCGTCCGCGCCCAGGCTTCGGATTTATGGCGGGCATGGGCCGGCAAGGCAACGGACGCCATCCACAAAAATGCAATGGCCCAATGCGCTGCGCGCCGGCTTCGATTCGACGTATTCACTGACTCAAAATTCCATTGGCCGCCACGCATTGCGGGTCAGAACGAGGGAGCCTACCTTCAATCACACACTCTGACGGACGTTTGCGCTATTACTAGCTAGGTACTGTTGGACGCAGCGGAGAATGAGCAGGGTAAAGCCTAGTCTGTGTTGGAGATATACAGCACGCCGCGCGCATCGCGTTCCACGTGAACGGGTTGCCGGAAGGGACCATTCAAGTAGCGGGAGCTGGTGTCAACTTGTCCACCGCTATAGAGCTGGGTGATGCGCTTGACGTAATTGCGGGTTTCGGTAAAGTGCGGAACGCCCGCGCTGCGGGCCACAGCCCGCGGTCCCGCGTTATAAGCGGCCAGCGTGAGGCGTACGTCGCCGCCGTAGTTCTGCATCAGCTGCTTTAGCTGGCGGACGCCCGCGTCAATATTCTGCTGCGGATCGAACGGGTTGTTCACGTTCAACGATCGCGCAGTTTCCGGCATGAGCTGCATCAGCCCCATGGCGCCTTTGCGCGACACCGCATTGGGATTGAAATTCGATTCGACCTTGATGACGGCTCGCACCAGGTTAGGATCCACATTATGCCGGGATGCCGATTGCTCAATGGCGGCGTCCACGTCCTGCTGGGTAGAATTGCTCCGCTCGGCTTGCAATTGAGTAAAATCGGAACCCAGATAACGGCGATCGAGGTAATGGTTGACCTCCGCCGCAGCCGAACGCGCCGCTCGCATGTTAGAAGACGGCACCGGCTTCCAGCGCTTTTCTGTCGAACTCCAGAAAACCAGGCCATTTCGTTCTGCCGGGACCGCGATGTGATCGCTCGCAGCCACGATTGCATCGTTCACGTAAACCGTATGTCCGCTATCGTCCTGCGTCGCCGTAATAATAGTCGAAGCTTTGGCATCCGCGCCGTACGCCGGTACGCCACACCCGAAAAACATCCCTAGGACTAAAAGGAACAAGCACACGGATTGGAGAGCATGGCGCATCGCTTATCACATCAATTATAGGTTGCCGAAATCCAGAAACAATTTATCGAAAGGACGAGGAACGAACGTGTATCAACCCGTAAATGATTGAAACTAAATAGCGTTGGCCATGGTAACGTTCGAAGTGTTACCTTTTCTCAAAGGCGCCCATGGAGGCCCGCTTCTGCCCTGCAAAGTTAAGCGCGTGCGACGCTATCTCCCAATGAAACCGGCCGCCTTCGCTAATAGTTTTTTGTATCAGCCTAAGAAAAACTATCGATTGGACTCACCTGCCTAAGCCACGTAGTTTCATCACAATTGCCCGTTGAGGAAGCCGGATTCGCAATCCAAGTCCCCGGAAGGGATTGTGAATCCGTAAACGGGCAAACATATGCGGGGTGGCTTGGGCGAATACAAAGATCGCCCACGAGACTTCAAACCCAAGCCGCCTCCGCTCCAGATTTTGAGATCGGCAAGGCAAATTCACTCAAGGGCGGGATCTGGTCATGACCGCGATTGCACATTCCAAACACACTTCATTCCTGAACAGAAAACTTTCAGTTCTCGTGTCGCGCTTGCGCGACCCCGAGTGGAGACGCTATGGCTATTTGCTGCTCGCCGGCAAGGCCTTGGGAATTGCAGTGCTCTTCATGGCGATCACTGCAATCTCCGGAATTTTCTTCAGCAAAGTGCTGGCAGCGGACGCGCCCGTACAAGCTGCCGACATCGTGAATCCCATCAACACCATCTGGGTGCTCATCGCTGCATTTCTCGTCTTCGGCATGCAGGTCGGTTTCACCATGCTCGAAGCTGGATTCTGCCGCGCCAAAGAAACCGTCAATGTTTTGATGGAATGCGTCGTCGATACCTGCTTCTGCGGGATTCTGTTTTATGCCTTCGGCTTCGCTTTCATGTTCGCCCACGGCAATGGATTCATCGGCTACCACTGGTTCTTTCTCCAGAACATTCCCGCGACCTATGAAGGAACCGGCGTTTCATTCCTGGCTTTCTGGCTGTTTCAATTCGCCTTTGCCGATACCTGCTCGACGATTACTTCGGGCTCCATGATCGGCCGCACGCGCTTCATCGGCGACTTGCTCTACAGCATCG
>JBEKTR010000226.1:0-7399 GCA_049515835.1 Terriglobales bacterium | reverse complement strand
GGTATTCAACCGCATTCCAGCCCTCGTACCCATCCGGCGTCTTCATGCAGAGTAGCAATTTTCCTCCTACGCGAAAATCAATCTCGCAAGCGGGGCAGCTGAAACCTTTCGGTCCCCACCACTGCATCACGTACTTCGGGTCGGTCCACGCCTTCCACACCAGTTCGCGTGGGGCATCAAAAATTCTTGTGACGACCATCCGCTCTGTCTCGTTCACCGTGCTTTTTGTCATCTCTGGCCTCCGCTTTCTTCATTTGATCTTTCTTCATTTGATTTACAACTACTTCCAGTTTGTCGAAGCGCTCTTCCCAGAATCGGCGATAGCTAATCGCCCAGTCGCTGACTGTCTTAATCGCCTCTGGCCTAAGGGTGCACACACTCTCTCGTCCACGCTTCGTCTTGATCACAATCCGCGCCCGCACCAGGTAGGCAATATGTTTTGAAATCATTTGCTGCGAAAGTGCAAACGGTTCCGTCAAGCCATGCACAGAGGCAGGCCCGTGGGAGAGTCGTTCGATCATTGCCCGCCGGGTTGGATCAGACAAAGCCGCAAACGTTGTACCCAATCTATCCACAACCAGATGGTAGTGGATTATTGGTCAATGTCAAGTGTGAAATTTGCGATCCCTGATTTCTGTTCACTGATCCCAGTTGGCTCGCTGCGACAATCGCGACGAGTGCGAAATCGCCCTGGAATCATGACCGAAGCCGGACGGAGGTTGCCCGCGCAGAGTGTGGGGTTTCTGCGCTCGTTCACGCAACTCCCGGCGCGACCGCCTTTCGTTTTGCTGGCAGAAGCACTAACAGGACAACTCCGATCACAAGGAATACGATCACATCGGTAAAGTCCCTGTGGACGCCGTGATTCCAGGCTTCCACGGTTTGAATCGCCATCACAGCGCCATGGGAAATGTTCCACCAAGCTGCTAGAGCAATCATCGAGCGATGCTCAGACGGTCTCCTTGCGGCTATGAGTAGAAAGACCCCGACCGGAATAAAAAAGCTCAGAAACATCGGTTCGCACTCGTTCTTCTGCTCCAAAAGCCAGCTCGAGTGCCGCAGGTCCATATATAGAAAATAAATGATCGCGAGGTTCACCAGCCCCACGGTCACCAATACGATCTGTGTCAGGCGTTCTCTTTGTCGTGTCACACCTTGTAGTGTCACATGCACCTCATTATTTGACCGACCAGTTTACGACATGCGGACAGTCGCGACCCCTGACCCCCTTGACGAAGAGGAAGACCAAGTCCACGCCTGTATGCTCGTGCCAGGCACCGCTGGCCAAAGGGTAAACGAATTGCATCGAAATGACGGCTAACGTCTCAATGGCACCCGCGATGATATTCGCCAGCCGGTTCGCCCTAAACGGAAGCAGTCGACACGCCACAATCATGGCGATGGGTATTTCCATCAAGACCGCTGAACCCAGCAGAGCCCATTGTGGAAGGTGTGGGGCTGGATCTTTCGAGCCAACAATATCGAACAGGGCAAGCACGTCCGCATACAGGTAGTTCAATAACGCGAAGAGCCAGAATAGAGACAGCCGCTCCTTTACGTCATGCATGTCAAATTCCCCCGGAATGATTACGGTCCAGCGGCGGAATAAGTTTCAGCTCAATTAGGTTCACGCGATTTCCGGCGCCTTTTCAACTAGGAATAACCCTCCATCATGCGCGAGGAAACCTTCGCATCAGCGGTTGATCTGGGTCATGCCCCCGGGAATCCGAACATTAACCACGACTGATTGGCTACCCAATGCGGGTACAGCTCCGTCATCTGATCGAACAGCTCCTGGTCAGACTTCGCGGTTTTCTGCACCCGATCGAAGTCCTCAAGGTAACGCTTGGTGTCCTGGATTGTCGAGGGAGAGTCCGGCGCGCCAGGCTTTTTGTGACCGGCGACAACCATCATCGGGTTCAGCGCCGCTAACCGGTCCAGGTCCGCGATCCAATTCTTTCGGCTCTCGGGGGTGGTATCGCCGACGTACATGCGGCATTCGTTGTACACAACGTCGCCAGCCACGATCAGGCCGATCGATGGAACATAGAGTGAAGTCGAATCGGGACTATCGGTGCGGCCCTGCTCGATGATTCGCAATTCGTGCCCCTCAAGAGTGAACGTGTCGCGCTCATAGGGCTCTGGTGAAACCAATTTAGTGGGTACTTGCCCAGGAAACATACGTCGGGCTAGCCGCTCCACTGTGGGAGTAAAAGACATCTGCATCGCGTTCACCGTCTTGGGCGTTGCTATCGCCCGAGCGCCAGGAAAACGGTCGAGCAGAACGCTAAGGCCGTAGAAGTGGTCGAAGTGGGCGTGTGTTATATAGATGGTCTCCAGGTTGCGGTTGTGCAGAGCGACCCAAGCCGAGAGAGCCTCGGCCTCAGCCACTGTCCCCATGGCGTCCACCAGCACCGCGTCGTACTCGCCGAAGATTAAAGTCGACGTGATCGGGTCAAAGGCGAGCGCTTCGCCGAAGGGCTTGGGCCGCTCGCCAACCATAGCCTTTCCGGGGGCGGTAAAAACGTTCACGCTTAATGTGTTCAAGGCAGGCGTGTTCGACGCGGTCGCGCGCATGGTGTCCTTCAATCCATTTGTGCCGTCCATTTGGAACCCCTTTTCGCTGTCAGAGCGAGTGACTGTTCGGGGGAGACTAGCAGAAGCGCGACGACGAATCCATTGGACGAACGTATCGATCAATACCGAAAGTCTCGGTTGGACATTGCGGTCAGGGAGGCGCACGCGGCTTGACGGCAACTTCAACTCGAGTGCCAGCGACGAACGCCTTGAGCGCGGCGAGGCATCACCGCAAATCTCGTAAGACACTGATAATAGATAGGGTAAGTATGGTGGAGGCGGCGGGAGTCGAACCCGCGTCCGAAAATGTTACTGGTCAAGAGACTACATGCTTATTCCAGTTCATGCCCTGGGCATTACCCCAGGACGTTCGCGGCCGTCGCTCAGAACGGACAAGAAACGCCGACTGCTAGCCTGTGATCTTAGCCTCTCAGCCCAGACGTAGCTGAAAAGAGCAGCCCTCTGTGTGACGTTCGCTCGCAGCCCAAGGGCAAAGCTGCGGAAAACGGCTGCCTAATAAATTAGGCTGCGTATGCCATTTGTTGATTGGCAATTATCATTTTGCACTCGATTACGGGTGTGTGCACCCCGGCATGCCTCTTGGCCGCAAGCATCTCCGTCGAAGCCGTGACGCCCCCACTGGTGGGTTTGGCCTAATAAAGAACCACTTCCAGACTAGGTCGCCCTAAAAAGGAAGTCAAATTACGTAATTTAGATGACGAGACTGTGCTCTAAGGCTCAAGTTGGCTTTCATGAGAATGGGTTTAGAATCACAATTCCATCGATTTCCCGCTTATCTTGCATGTCCTCGGAGAGCAGAACCCGGCATCCGGATTGCTTTGCCGTGCGAATGATCAGAGCATCCCAGAAAGAAAATCCGTGGAGGCGGTGTAGATCGATAGCTGCAAGGACATCGCTAACTTCTGGGGATGCGACGTCAAACTCGGCAAGCAACTCGACTTTGCGACGGGCGATGGCTGCGTCAACATAAAACTTTCGCGTTACCGTAACGAAGTACTCTTGGAGCACTTGAAGCGACACCACCCCGGTTCCAGCCCGTCGGTGTTCGGCCACCAAGCTGAGGGTGCGTTTCTGCTTCGCCGTTGCAGTTTGATCGTCGGCATACACTAAGACGTTCGAATCGAAAAAGCTACGAACGCTCATGAATCTCGTCCCGATTGAAGCGCCATCCTTTGGAATTGCCGGTTCCAGAAAGCCGTTGGAACTCCTCAATGGTTCGCTCGGGATCCTCCTCACCTGCTATGGTCTGGAGGTAGTCGCGGATAAGTTGGTTTAGGCTCTTGCCTAACGCTTCAGCCTTCTTTCGAGCACGAGCGACGAGCTGCTCATCCACCGCTAAGGTTACATTCATTGACACAGTATATGTGCACACATAATATGTGTCAATTGCTATTAGTTTCGCATTCGTCTAATGAAACCAGTTAGATGTCGGCGTCTTTATGCTTTTGTAACCCGATTTACCTGGCTGCCAGCCTACCGCAAAAGGAAGAATCGTGTGCGCAAGATTATCAATCTAGGCCAACTCATATTTGGCACTACGGTAGCGGCCCTCGGTTTAGAAAATCTGATTTGCACCCATTTTCGCCTC
Source organism: Terriglobales bacterium (assembly GCA_049515835.1). GTDB lineage: Bacteria > Acidobacteriota > Terriglobia > Terriglobales > Acidobacteriaceae > JAJPHW01. The sequence continues at coordinate 3,213 of JBEKTR010000226.1, read as the reverse complement.
ACCAATCCCGGCGTCCCGTGGTTCCCTGCGAACCCTTTTTGGGGCTATTTGAACGGCATTGTTCTGATCGCCGCGGGCCTGAGCATCGCGGCTGCTCTCCATTCCCGCATGGCTGCAACCCTTTTGGGATACCTATTCTCACTTTATGTGCTCTTCCTTCAAATGCCGCTCGTCATCGCACATCCCGCGGATTGGTCCGTCTACGGCGTTCTCTGCGAAGCACTGGCCTTGGGAGGCTCCGCTTGGACTTTGGTGCGGACTCTGCCAAAGATCAGTTTGCGGGAAGGCGTATTGAGTAAGGTGACTGTTTCAGGCCCTTATCTGTTCGCCGCGTCTCTAATTGTTTTCGGGGGTATTCATTTCTTCGAAGCCCGCTTCATCGCCAGTTTGATTCCTGCCTGGATTCCCGGCGCATTATTCTTCACCTATCTGATCGGTGCGGCCTTCATCGCGGCCGCAATCAGCATCGTCTTCCAGCGGCTTGATCAGTGGGCCGGTTTCCTGCTCGGAGTCATGTTTCTTCTTTTTGTCGTGCTTCTCCACTCCCGAAGAGTTGCCGCCGATCCCCATAATCCAGACGAATGGTCGAGTGCTTTAATCGCTCTAGGAATGTGCGGCGGCTCCTGGATTGTCGCGAGAAATGCTCACCGACGTCAGCAACCCGACGCCAGCTCATAGGACAATACGAGGTTCACGCCACCTTCTCGCCCGCTTCTTCCGCCCGTAGCCCACTCCCACGAACCTGTTCTAACTCCGCCCGCACCCGCGGCAAGCTCTCCGGATATTTTTCTTGCAGAAAATGCAACATCTTCTCCCTCACATAACACCGCAAATCAAATGCTTTGGGACCATCGGCTGCGCTCATCAGCGCTCGTAACTCAACCGCCCGGTCAGTCGTGTTAGTGACTTGCAATCCCCAAACTCTTTTGTCCCACAACGGCGAAGACTGCAAAATGCTCAGCAACTCCTGCCGAACTTCTTCCACCGGAACCGAGTAATCCATATAAAAAAAAGCCGTCCCCAAGAGATTCGCCGTGCGCCGCGTCCAATTCTGAAAAGGTTTTTCAATAAAATATGAAAGCGGCAGCACCAACCGTCGCAAATCCCAAATGCGCACAATCACATAGGTCATCGTAATTTCTTCAATCCATCCCCACTCCCCTTCGACCACCACAACATCTTCCAGGCGAATAGGCTGAGTCAACGCGATCTGTACGCCAGCCAGCAAGTTCGTCAACGTGGTTCGCGCAGCCAGACCCGCGACCAGCGCCGCGACCCCTGCCGATGCAAATAGACTTTCCCCAAGATGGCGAATGCTCGGGAAGGTCATCAGAATAATTGCCAGACCCAGCATAACGATGACCGAAGCTGCTACATGCCGCAGCAACTGCACTTGCGTCCGCACACGACGCGCCGCTAGATTGTCGGCCATCTCAATGGCATGGTGCAGCGTGATGTAGTCCTGAATAAAATCAAGCGCCGCTATCAGGAACCACGTGATCGCCGCAATAAGAAAAATGCCGAGAGTGTGACTGACCGGCTGAATCACATACGCGGGCAGGGGAAGCAAAGGGAAGAGCAACAGCAATCCTACGAGGGGCAATATCAGGCGGAGCGGCGCTGCGGCATACCGGACCACTAATGCGCCTGCGCCCTGCTGCTTATGAAATACTCTCCTCGCAAACTTCAGCACAATACGATGCGCGATGAGGGCAACGAGAACGACTCCGACACTCAAACCCGAAGCCCAGGCCCAATTCCGCCAGTCAGAGATCGTATGGTCCAGAAACATCGCAAGCATGGTCTGATTAAGCATGGCTCCTTAAGATGCAGAAAATGCAGACTAAGACGTTAAGAATCAGCCAATTCCCGCGCGGAATCGAAATTAAGCCATGCCCTAACTAATTCCCATTTTGGGAATCGCCCTCCATTTTTGTTGACGCATCCATCTCATTTCGTCATAACAAATAAAGGAGGAGGACTACAATGCCACGCCCTTCGCGCCAATCCGTCTCGCACGCCGTCGTTCCATTTTCAGCGCTTGCTCCCAAGCGTCGCGGAGAATTTTCCGAAGCCGCTTTTCTCGCCAAGGCCGTCAACCTCGGCTTCAAAATTGTCCAACCCTGGGGCAACAGCGAACGCTACGACCTCATCCTTGGCTCCGGCTCGCGTTTTTGGCGCGTACAAATCAAATCCACCTCCGCCAAACGTTCCGGCGGCTATCACATCCAACCCAGCCACTTCGTGTACGGCAACCGCAAAGTCGTTTACACCTCCGGCGAAATCGATGTCCTCGCCGCCCACGTCGTCCCGCTGGATACTTGGTACATCGTGCCCGCGTCGTCTCTCGCGCCCGGGATGAGCCTGCGTCTCTATCCCGAAGGCGGATGCCGCTCTCCTCGCTTCGAACACTTCCGCGAAGCCTGGGACGTCTTCCGCTCCGAATAGTGGCGATCATGTGGGATGAGAAGCGTGGGACGGGCGCCTCGCCCGCCGCGGTCCGGCAATACTCTATAAATATTGTCATTCCGAACCATGCGCAGTCGCGCCAGCGACGAGGATGGGTGAGGAATCTGCTTCTGCCTGAATAAGAACCACTGTCATCCCGAAGGGCCGCGCTTTCACCAGCGGACCGAGAGCCTGCCCTGAGCGTAGTCGAAGGGTGGGCACCACGGGCCTCGAACCAATCATTTCCGGAAGTATAGATCGGAGAGCCCTGCGGGGAGACAGGAAAAACCACGCTATCGGGTTCATCGTGCCAGCCCTTCGAACCCCGCGAAGGACGGGGCATCCCCTTTAACGACAGTACAAACAATTAAAAAAATCCCACAGGTGAGCCAGACCCCTAGGCGTTTTAACGGTTTTATTACCGTCGAGTCACGGAATCACATTAAACGGCACATTGCTGGTTAGCGTTCCACTGGCTGTTGTGATCGTCACGTAACCGCTTGTCGCGCCGACTGGAACCGTTGCTATGACGTACGTGGGAGAGAGAACTTGCAAAGTGCCAACCGTTCCGTTAAATGAAACGCTGCTGGAGGTGGTGAATCCCTGGCCGAGGATGCCGGTTGTTTGTCCCACTCTTCCCGAAGTCGATTCCAATCGAATGAACGGTTGAAGGCCCAGATCATAGCTGAAGAGCGCACCGTCCTGGAACAAGCCGCCAGTCTGCGTCAGCCCGTAAAGCTTGCCGTCCGTATCCTGCATTAAGCT
>JBEKTR010000225.1:0-6148 GCA_049515835.1 Terriglobales bacterium | reverse complement strand
CCGCCAATGATTTTTCCCATCGTCGTTACATCCGGCGTGATGCCATAGAGTTCTTGCGCGCCGCCGAAGGCAACGCGGAATCCTGTCATGACTTCATCGAAAATCAACAGGGTATGTTCGCGCGCGGTGAGCAAACGCAGCGCTGCAAGATAATCGCCAGAAGCGGGAACACAGCCCATGTTTCCCACCACGGGTTCCAGAATCACGCAAGCAATCTGGTGAGGGAATTTGCGAAATGCTTGCTCGACTGCCGAAATATTGTTAAACGGCAGGGCGATAGTGAACTGAATGAACTCTTCAGGAATGCCTGCCGAGCCAGGAATTCCCAGAGTCGCAACCCCGGAGCCTGCCTTCACTAGAAGCGCATCGGCATGACCGTGGTAGCAACCTTCAAACTTAATGATGTATTTGCGTTTGGTGTAGGCGCGAGCCAAGCGAATGGCAGACATGGTCGCTTCGGTGCCGGAGCTTACGAAGCGAACTTTTTCCATGTGTGGAAATGCGGAAATAACAATCTCGGCTAGATCAGCTTCGGCAGGCGTCGACGTGCCAAAGCTCGCCCCCTTTTCAGCCGCGTTCCAAATAGCCTCGACGACGGCTGGAAAGGCGTGGCCGAGAATTAACGGGCCCCAGGAACCGATGTAGTCAATGAATTCATTGCCGTCAGCGTCCCATATTCGTCCGCCGCTGCCGCGAACAATGAACGGCGGATCCCCGCCAACGGAACGGAAAGCGCGTACCGGAGAATTGACCCCGCCCGGTATGAACTTCTCCGCACGCTGCTGGAGTTGACGTGAAATTTCGATCTTGCGAGGCAAGAGTTTCTCCGAACACAATGAATTGCACGGAAAAAAGAGTGAAGAAAGAATATAGCAGAGCACGGGATTTGTGACAGATTGTGCGGTTGACTGTATGTCCGAAGATAGCGCCGTGATTAACTTAGTCGAGCCAGACCCGACAATTTCACAATAAATTCATAATTTGGCAATCAGGCTGAAACACATGCGAGTTACTCTTCAAACAGTAACTGCCCTTCTAACCGGGAGGGAAAGATAGGACAGCTTCGGGGGGCTCCGAGCTGTCCTTAATTCTTTGCACGGTTCATTCCCCCGCCTATTTCAAGTACGACCGGACAATCTCGACCAATTCGTCGGCAGCCATTGCTTGCTCAGGCGTGGGCTTGCGGGCGGAGTCGAGCACGTGGAAGCGGACGTGGTCTTCGACAAGCTCAGCCATGAGGCCATTCATGGCGCCACGTGCAGCGGTGATGAGTTGCAACACATCCCCACATTCTTTCTCTTCGGTCAGGGCGCGCTCGATGGCTTCCACCTGGCCGCGAATACGTCGCACGCGGAGGATGAGCTTTTCTTTTTCCCGCAGAGTGTGGGCCATAATGTTTATTGACGATACTATAGGGGAGTATGCTATAAACTTCTGTATGCGTCAAGCGACCGCAATGTGCCGCGGATCTCTCCTGAGCGCGGTTGTAACCGTGTCGTAATGAAACAAGCGTAATTTCAAGGATCGCCTCGCGGTTACCAACAAGTATTCAAGTTAACTATAGTTAATCTATGCGTGCAAAGTGTCAATTCATGGGAGCCAGCCTGAAACACCTCCGCGATCCATCCAAGCAGGCTCTTTCTACGTTTGCGCTGCTCTTGTGGCTGGTCGCCTGTTTGTATTCTAGGCCCGCCCTCGCGCAGCAGCCGGATGCCCCCGCAGACAACGGAAAAGCGCAAACGCCGACGTCTAATGGGACGGTTGATACGCAGGTTGCGGCGGAGTCTGTCGGCGATGCTGATCCCCAGACCATCTTTCCCCACTTCAGCAGCACACGGTTCTGGCTCTCCGGCTCGGCGAACTTTATTTTTCAAACGCACCCGGAATTTCCCGCGGACTACAGCGGCACGCACAGTTTGATGACGCACTATGAAAAGGCAACTTCGCGGGTGTTGACGCTCTACACCGGTGTGCGCTTGAACGACTCGACAGAGATTCTGGTGGACGTCGAGGAAGCTGGCGGCTCGGCATTGAGTTTGGGGTTTGGGTTGGCGGGTAATACTGACCTGGATATTGTTCGAAATCCGCTCTTAAGCAAAACCCCGTATTTGGGCCGCGGCATGATTCATAAAGTCTTTGCCTTGAGCAAAGATAAAGTTGAAAACGAACGCAGCTACCTTTCTTTGTTCGACGAACTGCCGCGGCGGCGGCTGGAAATCCGCTTCGGTAAGTTCAGCATGCCCGACTTTATTGATCTTAATTCCGTAGGCTCGGACACTCACTATCAATTTACGAACTGGTCGATTGATAACAACGGAGCTTGGGACTATGCCGCCGACACTCGCGGCTACACGGTCGGTTTTCTGGCGGACTATGAAGACCGCAATTGGGGATTCCGCTTCTCAGAGGCGCTCATGCCCAAAGTGGCCAATGGCATCGATCTGGTATGGAAGCCATGGCAAGCCCATGCGGAAAACTGGGAGTACGAGTTGCGTCATGGAATTGTGCCCAGGAAATCTGGAGTTGTGCGCATATTGGCCTACACAAACTACGCAAATATGGGCATCTACCGCGATGCTGTTGCCCAGTTTGAAGATGGACAGGTTTCCACCCCGGATATCACAAACCATCCCTGGCACATTACCCGCAAATACGGTTTCGGTGTAAATCTCGAGCAGAATATTGCCCCCGGCATCACGGCGTTTGCCCGCTGGGGATGGGATAACGGCAAGACGGAGTCTTTTGCGTACACAGAAATTGACTCGACCCTAGCCGAAGGCGTCAAAGTGAATGGCGCATTGTGGCACCGCAAACAGGATCGGGCCGGCGTCGCGTTCGTGTCCAACGGAATCGCAAAGGATCATCAGAATTATCTGGCTGACGGCGGCCTCGGCTTCCTGTTGGGCGATGGCGGGCTAAACTACGGCCGCGAAAACATCGTCGAATCGTTCTATACCGCTCACATCTGGCGTGGAATTTACATCGCACCAGGAGTACAACACATTAACAATCCCGGCTACAACCGTGACCGTGGCCCTGTGATTGTGCCGAGCTTCCGTATTCATCTCGAACTTTAGTTTCTTGTTACCTCTGCTTCCCCCAGTGCACGAAATGTAAATCACGTGTAACAGAACGTTATTGGTTTTTGCCCGTACTCGTTTTCATCCAATTTCTCTTCGTCGGCTAACGATGGGACGGGCAAGCCGTCCAAAGACTTGAAGGCGATTCCTGCGGAAAGGGAACTTTTGCGGAAGAAGAATCGTACCTTCAGCAGCGACGAAACCGGGAGGGCAGCAACTTCTTCGGCTTCAAAAAATTAGGGGTAGGGACTGGCTCACGTTCGGTTTGGCGGCCTGAGTGAGATCAATCCCTATACGACGGCGAAAGCATGCGACTTTTGAAGCCTCATGCCTTTTGGGCCGTACCCCGCGTCCGTATTCTATTGCTTTCTGGCGGAATGGCAAGCAAATCCGTCCAGGGCGCTGGCCGCCAAAACCGGTTCCCGACGTTTTTTCGGGAAAGAAAAGGAATGTTGTGAATATCGCGAGAATTTCCAAGAGCTTGGTTCTGGGATTGGCGGTGTTGCTGGCTTCAAGTGCGTTTGCTTCCAACAAGGCCAACAAGGGGTCGTTGCAACTGTCCGATGCGGCAACCATTGGCGGAACGCAACTGAAGCCGGGCAATTACGACGTTAAGTGGGACGGCGATGGCGCCAACGTGCAGGTAAACGTGTTAAAGGGTAGCAAAGTCGTGGCTACCGTACCCGCGCACTTGATCGATCTGGCTGACAAGCCGTCGAACGATTCGGCAGTTGTAAAGAAAAACGCTGACGGCACAGAGTCTGTTGCTGAGATTCATTTCAGCGGCAAGAAGCAAGCACTCGCCATTGGCAACAACACCAGCGCGAACTACGGCAGCACTCAATAGTGGGGGCTCAACCTGATTCCGCAAAAGAGTGGTTCCGCAAGAGAATAACAGGGGAGTCTCGACGATACTCCCCTGCGTTTTTTATTGCGCAATCGCGCTCAGTACTTCGGCATGGTTCGATCAATGCGATCGGCCCAGGCTAGAATTCCGCCGCTCAGGTTATGGATTTTCTTGAATCCTGCCTGCTGAAGGAATGCGACCGCCTTTGCGCTCCTCCCGCCCATTTTGCAATGAGCGACAATCTCCCGGCTGGAATCGAGTTCGCTCACCCGCTTTGGCAAATCGTTCAAAGGAATGAGATGCCCGCCGATATTGCAAATCTGGTATTCATGCGGCTCGCGCACGTCGAGAACAAAAAGATCGTCACCTGCGTCCAACCGTCGCTTTAATTCTTCTACCTGTATCTCCGGAATCCCTGCTGTCAACGGCTTCTCCTCTTCCCCGCGAATTCCACAAAACTCGTTGTAGTCTATCAGCTTTGTGATCGTCGGATGCGCGCCACAGGCAGGGCATTCAGGATTTTTGCGCAATTTGAGCTCACGGAATTTCATGCCTAGAGCATCAATCAAAAGCAAGCGCCCGATGAGCGGGTCGCCAATCCCCAGAATCAGCTTCACGACTTCGGTGGCCTGCATCACGCCAACCAGGCCGGGTAGAATTCCAAGCACTCCACCTTCAGCGCAGGATGGCACCAGTCCCGGTGGCGGAGGTTCTGGGTACAAGCAGCGATAGCACGGGCCTTCTTCAGTCGCGAACACGCTGGCCTGGCCCTCGAAGCGAAAGATGGATCCGTAAACGTTGGGCTTGCCGGTAAGCACGCAAGCGTCATTAACGAGATAACGCGTCGGAAAATTATCTGTCCCGTCGGCGATGATGTCGAAGTCCGCAAAGATCTCCAGTGCATTTTCGCTCGAGAGACGAGTGTCGAACTTCTTAATTTCGACAAACGGATTGATGGCGCTCAGCTTCTCCGCCGCGGAATCGAGCTTCTTGCGGCCCACGTCGGCCGTCGAGTGAATAATCTGGCGCTGCAAATTGGTGTAGTCCACGACATCGAAATCCACGAGGCCAAGCGTGCCCACCCCGGCAGCAGCCAGGTAAAGTGCGAGTGGCGAGCCCAGGCCGCCAGTCCCGATACACAGCACTTTTGCCGCTTTCAACTTTTGCTGGCCCTCCATGCCGACCTCGGGCATGATCAGATGCCGCGAGTAACGCAGGATTTCATCATTGGTCAGTGAAGCGGGACTGGTTTCGGTGGCAATGGCCATAAGAACCTCGATTTAGTTGGATTGAATTCTAAAATGAAAAAGGAGAACGAGCCGCTAGCAACAACAACAAGCGCCGGAGGGCGACATTCGGGAATGAGAACGCATAATGATGGGTGAGCGGCCCCCAGCAATCGAAGGCACTATCGAAATATTATCATTCTCCGTTATAGGAGTCGCCTCTTTTTCCATGTAACGCACGTCTTCATCGTTGAGATACACGTTTACGAAGGACCGCAGCTTGCCGTCTTCGGTGTACAGATGACGCCGCAATTCCGAGTGTCGCGCAACCAGGTCGCTGAGCGCTTCGCCGACCGTTTTTCCGGAAACGTCAACTACCGGTTGCTTTCCAGCATATTGCCGCAATGGGGTTGGAATATGTATTTTTGCCATACGAAAAGGATGCGAAATGCTCCGAGAAAGATTCAGTTTCGCCCTACTACACAACGTCACAGTGCCTTGGACATCACAATCAGGTGCAGCTGCGCGCCGTCTTTTATGGGCCGCGGATTGCGAAATTCCTCGGTTCCAGTCTCGGCATAACCGAATTTTCGATAGAACGGTGGCAACTCGGTGCGAAGATTTACCACGGTCAGCTTCATGGTCTTGCGATTCTTGCTGCGGGCATAATCTTCAGCCGCCTCGATCATGCGGCGTCCCAAATTCTTCCGCTGCCATGCCGGATCGACCGCGAGCACGCCAAAATAGGCAGGCTCGGTTCTTGTCTCCACATAAACCGAAGCGACGACCCTCCCGTTTGCATCTTCTGCCACCAAAAAGTCGCCCTTCCGTGCCATTTCTTCTACGGCTTCAGCATTCACCCGAGGTCCAATGATGAAAGTCTCAACTTCGTAGGCCGCATTGACTACGGGCATCAGTGCCGCAAAGTCATCGCGAGTGGCAAGTCGAATGCCCACGCCATCAACACTCTCGCTCTTGGGGACGACAATTTCTTC
>JBEKTR010000224.1:0-6154 GCA_049515835.1 Terriglobales bacterium | reverse complement strand
TGCGGATGTCCCGAGTCATGCTTACTAGCTGCGGCGTCGTCCCCCCCCACTCGGTCGGAATGTTGGGCTCATTCCAAACTTCCAGCGCCTCAATCTTGCCTGGGCCCACATGCTGCATCAATGCAGTGACGAAATCTTTTAAGTGCTGATCGCTACCGGTTCCATCGGAATTCAGATCGTCGGGAGGATAACAGCTTCCCGGCGCACCGTTGCCTTCATTACAAATGCATGATGGGCACGACGAGGCCCACGTAGGTGTGGCATAGACCGTGTAAAGCACGGTTTGGCCATATTCGCTGGCCCGTGCCATCCAGCGGTCGAAATAGCTCCAGTCGTAAACGCCCGGTGAGGTGTTGATGCTTGACCACTGAATGCCGGCCGAAACGCTCCGCCATGAAGAAAATTCGATGCCTTCCTGCGTCGGCCACGGGTCCGCTTGAATGAGCGTATGCATCGCGAACCATTGGGCTGAAATTGGAGGAGCGCTGGAAGCTAGGTCGGGACCTGTATATTGCGCCAGGGCGTTCAAGGCACCTAAAGCGAAAAGCACGATACTCGTAATAATTTGCTTGTATGTCATGATGGCCAATTCGTTCCCCCTACCAACGGACGAAATTAGAGATTAGCGACGGACGTAACAATGCAACCGCTGCATCCCAACGCGCACACGTATCCCTAAGTTTTCGTTCGCTTAAAAGTGATGGTTTAGCTACCGGGCGAAGTGGCCTATCAGTACATCAATTGGCGCTAGTATAGGCAGGCTGGAAACCCACGTCAATAGCTGGTTTCCTCGGAAGTACATGGTCTTTTCCACAATATGCAGGAATACATGCTATCTACGAAACGCCGTGAAAATAGAGCGCTTCGCGGATTCGCAGCGATGAATCGTCAGCCCCGATATAATGAATGGTGAGCCAAATCACACTTCAATTGTGATTTTGTGATTTGCGGATGATCCGTGGTTGAAGAATGAATAGCGAAACCCATTCAAAGAGCACGATCGCGGTAGCAATGTCCGGTGGCGTGGATTCCTCCACCGTTGCGGCCATGCTGCGCGCGGGGGGGCATGAGATTGTCGGGCTGACCATGCAACTGTGGAACCAGCGGCGTTTAGCTGGGAAGGACGGCATGCCGGAGGCTGTGACCGGACGTTGCTGCTCACTCGACGACGTGTATGATGCGCGGCGCGTCGCCGAGACGATAGGAATCCCCTACTACGTTGTCAACCACGAAGAACGCTTCGAACGGGAAGTGGTGCGGCCATTTGTCGAGGAATATCTATCTGGCCGGACCCCAATTCCTTGCAGCCTCTGCAACAACCACTTGAAGTTTGACGAACTGCTGGTGGTGGCGCGGCAAATCGGCGCGGACAAGCTCGCAACCGGTCACTATGCGCGGGTTCAGTTTGACGAAAGCAGCCAGCGCTGGTTGTTGAAGCGGCCGAAGGATACTTCGAAGGACCAGACATACTTTTTATTCGGCCTCACGCAGGAGCAGTTGAGCCGGACGATTTTTCCTCTTGGCGACATGACGAAGCCAGAGGTTCGCGAGCGGGCACGACAGCATGGCCTGGCACTGGCGGAGAAGCCGGATTCGCAGGAGATCTGCTTTGTCCCCGGCGGCGATTACAAGACATTTCTTGACGCCTATCTGGCCGAGCAGGGCGAGTCGCTGCCCGATACGGCGGGCGAACTTGTCACCGCTGACGGCAGAGTCATCGGAGAGCACGAGGGCATCCACAAATTTACGGTTGGACAGCGCAAGGGTTTAGGCGTGGCCACAGGGTCGCCGCTCTACGTGATCCAAATTAGGGGCGATGCTCATCAGGTCGTCGTCGGCAATTCCGAGGAACTCTATTCGAAGACGTTGCGCGCTCGCCGCGTGAATCTCATCTCGGTGGAAGACTTGACGGAGCCGATGCGCGTGACAGTGAAAATTCGGCATAGGCACGAGGGAGCCCCGGCGATCATTGTTCGCGAGGGGGACGATATCGTGGCTACATTCGACGATCCTCAACGTGCGATCACGCCGGGCCAGTCAGCTGTTTTTTATGCTGGCGACGTGGTCGTGGGCGGGGGCTGGATCGGCTGATGAACCCATAAAGAGCCGTGTTTCGCAGCAATTTTTCCAATTGACACACCCGCCGTCCGATGGCATTATGTTGCCGCCGGGTTTGAGGCTGTCGGCGAAATCCCTTGTGCGATGGCCTGTTCGAGAGCTCCAAACGTGCTCAGCGCAGAGCGCTCTCTTGTTGGGAACAACCGGTATGGGACCCCTAAATCAAATTTTGAAGTGAAGTGAAGAAGTGAAAGAGGCGCCCTATGAATGTAAAGTTTTTCGCCCCCCCACGCACACAGTATTCCCTAACCGAATCAGGAGTTAACCGCAACTATCTATCGACAATCACGACGAAGAGAGTTGCGATAATTCTGATGATGCTCATCATTTCCATGCTTAGCGTAGGCGCTAGAGCCCAAACTCCCCTGCCCGTCCCCAACATCGTGGACCACCAGGTGGTTACTAAGCCAGTGGGCGGCCTTCTGCAAGCGACGGAAAACATCCAGACAGCGTACAACTGGGTTGTGCTGTATGTAACTTGCAACTATGGCGGTACCGGGCTGCCCCCTAAGGCAGTCCCCTGCCTAGCCGGCGGGAGCGTCGAGGACCAGAACGGTAATCAGTTTTCCTTGTTAAGCCATATTGGAAGTGCCGCGCAGAACTGGGGTATGGATTCGTGGTACCTCATTCCAGCGACAAGCGGAAGCCTGACGGTGGACGCGGCCACTGAGTTCTATTGCACCAGCGGCTGCACTTTCAACATGGTTGTGGAGCAAGTTCAGGGCATTGAGGGGCACGACCAATGAGGCCGCAGATGTTCAGGTACGCTCTCTCGCGAATACAGAGCTCTGGCTTAATATTTACGGCTTTGACTGCTTTGGTTATAGGCGCAGGGATTCCGGCCCAATCGCAGCAGTTTAGCCTGCTCTATCAATTTCAATGCGCACAGGATGGCTGCTTCCCTGATGGCCCTCTCGCGCGAGACGTAGCAGGGAATCTGTACGGTTCAGGAAGTGAGAATTACGGGGGCGCAGAGCCTGGCGACGTGTACGAGTTCAGTAACCGCGGCGTGTTTACGGTGTTGTATGACTTTACGGGTGTCGGCGGGGACGGCAACGGTCCGAGCGGTGTCGTGCTGGCGGGCGATGCGCTCTATGGCGCCACGGCTTTCGGCGGCTATACCAATTACGGAACGGTGTTCAAACTAAGCAAGGCTGGCGAAAAAATACTTTACCGTTTCGTAGGACCTCCCACCGACGGAGAGTTCGCCGAGAGCTCTGTGATTCTCGACAGTTCAAGAAACATGTACGGCACGACAGCGGTAGGAGGAGCCGGATCCTGCGATGGAGGCATTGTTTCTTGCGGCCTGGTGTACATGGTTGCTCCCAATGGAAAGGAAACGGTTTTGCATTCCTTTACGGGCGCGCCTGACGGCCAGGAGCCGATGCAGCCCCTTACCCTCGATGCGTCTGGTGCGTTGTATGGCACTACGTACTACGGCGGGCAATCTGTTTGCGGGAGCGACCCCTTCGGCTGCGGGGTTGTGTTTAAACTTACGCCGGCCGGGGATGGCACGTGGAACGAAGCCGTGCTCTATCGGTTTACGGGCGGCACCGACGGGGAGTTTCCCAGTTCTGCCCTAACGGTTGATGGCCAAGGCAATATCTATGGCGCCACCAATGCGGGGGGCGATCTCAGCGGATGCGGGGGCGGGGGTTGCGGCACGATCTTCAAGATATCAAAGGCAGGTCAGTTCAGTGTGCTTTATACCTTTACTGGTGGAGCGGACGGGGCCGGTCCTGATGGAAATTTGTTGATGGATGCTCACGGCAACTTTTACGGAACGGCCGGGGGCGGTGGTAACATAGCCTGCCCCTACGGCTGCGGGAACATTTTTAAGCTGACGCCTTCAGGCCATATCACTGTGCTGCACAATTTCGATGGCACCGAGGGCGATGCTCCCGCGGGTGGCCAGATCACGGATGGGCACGGCACGCTTTACGGGGTCACCATCTACGGGGGCAACGGCCCCTGCGATACTGGATGCGGAACAATCTACAAGTTCTCGCTGAAATGATTCTGCGGGGTGCTTGGAGCGCGTGAAGCGATGGTGTCGAGCTCTGCTAGATGAACATTTCGTCGCGCTGCGTCGCCTGACGGCGCTTTTGCGTGGCGAGATAATCCAGGCCGGCGCTGACCCCGCGCATGATGCCGGAAAGCTGCTTGACCGGAATTGAAACTGTTTTCTGCACCGATTCCGTCGCGTCCTCGACTTTATCGATGGCGCGGCCCACAAGTTCGTCCGTTCGAATTACCTGCAAACGCGCACGATCCACGAGTTCCGTGAGGGTCGCATCCACGCGTTCGACTTGAGTTCGAATAATCGTGGTGGTTTCACTCAAGTTAGTCGCGATGTTTTCGATTTTCGGACGCAACTCTACGAGCATCTCCCGCGTAAGATCTACGGCGGGCAGAATGGTTGCATTCACATGGCTGGTGACGGTATCGAGTTTTTCCGCGGTTTTGCGCAGAGCCAGAAACATTCCAATCAGAATGCCGGTCTGAATCACGATCGCCACTGAAGTGACCGCAACGAAAATAGGTAGATAGTTCATAAAGATCCCGATCGCCAGAACTTAGACGCCGCCTTCGTTCCCGGTCGTTGCCTCTTTGTAAGCCTGACGTCCGGCTTCGTATGCCGACTTGAACTGTTCTTTCTGTTGCGTATAGGCTTCCTTGCCGCGATCCATCCACTCGCCGGCACTTTCGCGCGCGCGGCGGGCCTGATCTTTCATTTTTTCGCGGCTTTCTTCGGCTTTGGACATCAACATTTCGCGGGTTTCGTTGCCCGATTGCGGAGCATATAAGAGCGCGACCGCTGCCCCGACACCCAATCCGGCAATAAACCACAAAATCCCATTTGCAGAATCACGATTCGACATACGAGCCTCCAGGCACTTCCTTTGATGCTAACTAAGGCGATGGTAGCATCGCACATAACGAAATACAATTCGCTAGACCACGTAGGAATCAAGATTGGCCGTCATTCAAAGTAGCACACCGAACGGGCCCTGTACCGCTTTGGGAACCCAATTCAAATTAGAAAAAGATAACGGCGGCCGAACGCCACTTGTAGAGTTTCGTCTTCCGAGAGAGAATTGCGGGCAACACTGGGGTGTGACTTTGTCAGATCGAAAATATCGTCAACACGGATATCAGGACCATAACGAAACTCCGAAGCAGAAAACAAGTGCCGCGCCTCCCAAGAAGAAAGACGACACATTTGGCCCGCGTAAATTGCAGATGCCGGGCACGCATCGCATATCCCGGTGCGCGCAGTGTGGCACGGTGCTTCACGTAACGGATGACCTGCCTGAAGCTTGCCCCAAATGCGGGATCGCGCTCCATTCTTGCCGGCAATGCACGTACTTTGACACTTCGAAGCGTTTTGAGTGCATGCAGCCGATTCCGGAGAGAATTCCCCGCAAAGACGAAAAGAATAACTGCACATTTTTCTCCATTAGCATGCGGCTGGAAAAAGAAACGTCAACGCCGGCGCCGCCGGCCAGCAAACCCAGCGACGCGCGCCAGGCATTTGAAAATTTATTTAAAAAGACTTAATGAGGACGTTTCGTCACTCTGTAGTCCATTCTTCAACTAGCGTGAGGATGACGTGAATCGTGTCTTGAAGTATTCATTTTGGGCGTTTCTGCTTAGCGCGGCATTGGCCTCAAGCACGCGCGCGCAACGCGGAAAGCCAAGCCAGCCGGGCGTATTCGATTACTATTTGCTCAACCTTTCCTGGGAGCCCGAATTCTGCCACTCGCAGCACAACGCCGCCTCGGAGGAATGTCAAACCGGGGGCCGCGGGTTCGTTGTCCACGGTTTGTGGCCACAGTTTACGGACGGTTATCCCGAGCATTGCTCGAACGCCCCCGGCCCGGCGGATGCTTCTAAATATCTCGACTTCATGCCGACGACTTGGCTGCTTCGTCACGAATGGACCACGCACGGCACCTGCAGCGGGCTAAGCGCCGATGCGTACTTTGAGTTGATCCGCCGTGCCTACACATCGATCAAAATTCCCGATCAACTG
>JBEKTR010000223.1:0-6162 GCA_049515835.1 Terriglobales bacterium | reverse complement strand
TGAAATACTCGAACAGTTGAACTGGCATGTGCCCGACCACGTCATCGTACCCGGCGGCAATCTCGCGAACTCCTCCGCTCTGGGAAAGGCGTTTAAGGAAATGCGCACGCTGGGCCTAATTACGACCTTGCCGAAAATCTCGATTATTCAGGCGCAAGGCGCCAATCCGCTGGTTCGCACAATGCGTGAGAATGGAGGCCGCGAATTGATCGGTGTTCAAGCCGAGACGCTTGCCACCGCTATCCGCATTGGGCATCCCGCATCGTGGAAAAAGGCCGTGCGCATTCTCGAAGCAACGGGAGGCATGGTCGAAGAAGTGAGCGAAGCCGAAATGGCTCTCGCGAAAGCGGAAATCGGCGCCGAAGGCATCGGCTGCGAACCGGCATCCGCCGTTACGCTCGCAGGACTCAAGAAACTGAGCGCCTCCGGATTTGTGAAGTCCAACGAATCAGTGGTTCTTGTACTGACTGGCCACTTGCTCAAAGATCCCGACTTTACGCTGGATTTTCATCGCGGAGAGTTGCTCGCTGATGACAAACAAGCGGCTATGCTCAGGTCGAGCCGTCGTGCTCCCAGTGTTCTCGAAGCAACGGCTGATGCCGTGACGCGGACCCTAAAAGAGATCGATTCGTCTGCGGATGTGTAATCCGGATATGCAATCATAGACATCGACGACTTTCCCATGCTGAAACCCGCTGCTGCCAGAAAATCGAGGGTCCTTGCAAAGCCTCTGGACCTGATTCTTCCAGCGACATCCGCCAACCTAGGCCCGGCCTTCGATGCGGCTGCTCTGGCGATGAAATTGTTTCTGAGAGTTCGAGCGCGAGT
Organism: Terriglobales bacterium; assembly: GCA_049515835.1. Lineage (GTDB taxonomy): Bacteria > Acidobacteriota > Terriglobia > Terriglobales > Acidobacteriaceae > JAJPHW01. The sequence continues at coordinate 5,334 of JBEKTR010000223.1, read as the reverse complement.
GGCTGGCGAATTCTCAATCCGTGCCAGCGGCCGGGATCAAGAACTGTGTGGCCGTCTCGAGAATAATCTGATTCTCAAGACGTACCGTGAAGTGCTCGCTTCGGCAAATAAGACCGCGCAGCCGGTGGCTCTTACGATCCAAAATCAAATTCCGATTGGCAAGGGCTGTGGCTCCTCGGCATCGGCTGTACTGGCAGGCGTGGCTTTAGCAAACCATTTTGGGCGCTTGGGTTGGAGCGCGAATCGTATTATCGGCGAGGCTGCTAGACGGGAGCATCACCCGGACAATGCAGCTGCCTGTTGGATGGGCGGTCTCGCCGTCGCTCGCATCCATGACGAATCGAATGCCCAGGTTGCTGTTGTGAAACCGAAAGGGAAATGGCCGCTTCTGCTTGCCGTGCCCGACGAGGCTCTCTCGACGCAGGAAGCTCGCAGCATTCTTCCCGAGACGTACTCTCGCGCCGATACGGTCAATAATATTCAGAACTCCATGTTATTGCTGGCCGCATTTTCTCAAGGCCGCCCGGAGCTTCTAGCCACGGCTTTAGGCGATCGGATGCATCAGCCTTACCGCGCGCATCTATGTCCGTTATTGCCGGCCATGCAACTTTTTGCCGGTGCTCAAGAAGTTCTCGGAGTAGCTTTAAGTGGCGCGGGCCCGTCAGTTCTCATTTTCTTACATCCCAAGGCGAATTTGCATCGCGTGCGCCAGAGAGTGGCAGCCCACTTGCGTAACCATTCCTTGCCCGCGGAATTGATCGCGACGGCAATCTTTAATCGCGCAAATAAATAAGGCCGGCTCTCGCCGGCCCATGGAATTGCTTGCCCGTTATCGGCTTGCTGGAGGCACAATTCCGTTCATGCGCAAATACTCGACCATTTGCCCGTAGTGGTCGAATTGATGCTGCGCCGCGAGGACGGCCAACTCGAGGCGTGAAGTTGGAGCATCCCAAAAAGGGTTCTTGATCGGCTCCAGCATGTTCTTCTCGTTAACAGAATCGATGGCCTTATGCAGATAAGCATAGGAATCTTTGGCGAATTTCATGATGTCAGCTTTTGACTTAATGGCGGTGGGGCCGGATTCGCCGCCGACATCTACAGGAGATTTCTCGCCGAGTATGGACGCTCCCAGAATATAGTTCACCGCTGCGACGTGTTTGATTTCGTCTCCGAACGTCCTCACTCCCTTGAACTCCCCGCTGGTCGGCGCAAAGAAATATTTGTCTTCCGGCATCGCATCCGCTGCCGACACTAGCTCCTTTTCGCCTCTTGTGACGCTGTCGTTCAAGACTGATGCAACGCTGCTCTTGTCTGCTGCATTAGCCCGCGTCCACACGCAGGCCATGCATAGCACAGCCATGAAAATTCCGGACCATAGTTGTCTACGCCCCATACTTCCTCCTTGAAATGTCGAGTGAATTGCGAAACCGACTGTATCACGAACTAAGTTTCTTGTTCAGGCGATTGTTTCGGTAACTCCGCCGTGCTGAAGCGGGAAACCGCGAACCGACAACAATCCAAAAACCAGGGTCAAGGCGGAACAGAGTAGAGCAAGAGGAACGCCGATCTTGCTGGCCAATCCGCCCCAGATCGCGCTCCCCAGCGCCATACCGCCTTGTAATACGAGCAAATACATCGAGAGTCCGCGCGCTCGAAGCCATGAAGGCAACATTGTTTGCGCCGCGACATTCAGGCAGGCCAGAATGGCAATCCACGCAGCGCCGGCGATGAACATCACGGTGCTGAGCCACACAAAAGCTTTTACATAGCCCGCGAATGCCGTCATGGCCGCAAACAGAAATGTGGCTACCATCACAAGGGAATCTACGCTAAACTGCCGTCGCAAACGGGGAAGCAACGCAGCGGCTGCCAGCGCGCCCAAGCCAAAATGTCCGAGAGACAGGCCAAATCCGGTCGGACCATGCGGTCGCGCCAAAATTGGGAGCAACGCCAGCAGGGAGCTTGCGCCAATGCTGAAAGCGCCAGTACGTACAAGTACACAACGGACCGTGCGTGAACTGCGCGCTTCACGAAAGCCGGCCACCATCGCATCCCGCACCCGGCCCTTTTCGACTCGTTCAGGCGGCTGGCGTTTCCACCGATAAAGAAAGAAGATCACGCCAAAGAATGAAAGGGAATTGAGCAGAAACGCAACTCCAGAATTCGTCGCAGCGATGACCATGCCGCCCAATGCCGGGCCGACCGCGCGAGCCACATTAAATCCGACGGAGTTCAAAGCGACCGCGGGCGCATGATTCTCAGCAGAAACGATCTCTGGCGTAATGGCTTGCCAGGCCGGATCGTTCATGACCCCGCCCAGTCCGAGTAGGAACGTGAATCCCAGCAGAATCCACGGCGTCACATGGCCGAGCAGGGTAAAGATGCCAAGCAATCCTGACGCGACCACCATCCATCCTTGCGTGAGAAGCAGCAAACGCCGCCGATCCATCAGGTCAGCCAATGCGCCGGCAGGTAGAATTACGAGAAAGACAGGCAGCATCGTCGCGGCAGCAACCAGACTTACCATCAGCGGAGACATGGTCAATTGCGTCATCAGCCAACCGGCACCGACGTTCTGCATCCATGTCCCCGTGTAGGAGACGACCGCCGCGCCCCAGAGGGCACGAAACACCGGTTCCCTCAATGGCGCCCATGCAGAATGACGCTGCCGCGAAGGCGTTTGAATATCCGGAAGCGGTGTTTGAATGGAATCCGCCATGTTCCTACTTCGCCAACTCTATGTGTCGATGCATCGGCCACTCTCCGCTACGCCAGGCGCGCAACAGGTATATCGTCAAACCGGCTGCCAGAATCACAGCAGCGTATCGGATTTCACGCTCAAAATTCTTGCGCGAAAACAATACGAATAGAAATCCCGCGCTCGCGAATAACGCGGGTACGGGATAGAGCCACATCCTGAAGGGGCGCGGCAGGTCGGGACGCTTGATGCGCAGCACAATCACACCAATCGCCTGCACTAGGAATTGCAGCAGGATGCGAATCACCACCAGCGCGGCGATCACATCCGCCAAGGAGAACATACAACAAAGCAACGCGACGCCCCCAAGCGCCAGCAGCGAGATATAAGGAAAATGCCCCTCCGGATGGATCCGAGCAAACGCCCGAAAATAATTTCCGTCCAACGCTGCGGCGTAAGGAACGCGGGAATAACCGAGCATGAGTGAAAAGACCGAAGCGAACGCGGTCCATATCACCAGTACGGTAACCAAACTTGCTGCCCACGTGCCGTAAGCCCGTTGCATGAAGGTCGAAATAATGTGCAATCCCTCGGTTTTGTTTCCCATTTCACGCCACGGAATTACGCCGAGAACGCTAATGTTCATCAAAATATATAGACATCCCACCAACGCAATAGATAGCAGGATAGCCCGTGGAATTGTGCTCGCAGGAGTTTTTACTTCGCCGCCGAGAAAGCTGACGTTGTAATAGCCCCAATAATCGTAGGTTGCGATCAACATCGCCGATCCCAACCCCAGCAAGAATCCGTGCGAAAGCGTAAAGGCGCCGACGGGAAAATCGAAGGCCTGGCGTGCGTTAAAATGCGTGACCCCGGCCAGGATCACCCACACAATCGTTCCCATCACGCCCGCCCACAGGAACTTCGAAATCACCGCGATTCTGGTAATCCGACGGTAAAGCAATGCAGTCGCGAGTAATACTGCGCTCATCGCGAGCGCCCTGCTCCCCCATCTTCCGAGTCCAGGCCAAAAGTAAGATGCATAGCCCGCCAATCCGATGGCTCCGGATGCAATAGACAACGGCGCGGAAAACGAAAGCTGCCAAATGAATAGAAAAGAAATCAGTCGCCCAAGTTTTTGCGGGCCGTAAATCTCTTTCAGGTAAAAATACGACCCGCCGGAGTGCGGCATCGCTGCGCCCAACTCCGCCCAGATCAAGCCGTCACACAAAGCGAATATTCCGCCGATGATCCAGCCCAGCATGGCTTGCGGTCCACCCATTGCGCCAATGATTAGCGGCAGCGTAATGAATGGCCCCACTCCGATCATGTCAATCATGTTCAGCGCGGTCGCGCCGCCCAGACCAAGCCCGCGAATCAACTCAGGCGAATGTGTCTTGTCGCTCATCTTATCGGCCAGCGGCTAGCTGACCACTGCCTTTCGCGCTGAGCATGTTCACGTAAAGCCGCACGGCCCCCGGCACTCCCGCCGGCAACTCGCGGAAAAATGCATAACCGGTGTAGATGTAAAGGCCCTTGCCATATTCCGCTTCAAGCATCCCGCCTTTTTGGTCGGGTTCGCCCGGATCGTGCGTCTCAAGAAGAGGCGTGAATTTCGTATCCCACTGGCTCATGAAGTACAACCCACGCTCTTGAATCCAGCCATCGAAGTCTCTCTCACTGATTTCATTCGGTGAGTGGAACACCGGATTCGTCGGTGCCAGGATTTTCACTGGCGCTTCTTCCACCGAAACGCGTCCTCGTCCAAGCGTGGCAGGGTAAGGAGTAAACTTCCCGGCGTTAAAGTCTCCAACGCTGGTGTCGTATTGCACAACCAGAGTTCCCCCGCCTTTCACCCAATCCAAGAGTCGTGCATTGTTAGGGGCCAAATCCTTCTGCGTGTCGTAAGCCCGAATGCCCAGCACAATCGTGTCGTACTTGCTCAAATCTTCGGTCTTAAGCTTTTCCGCACCAAGCACGGTCACAGTCATCCCGATTTGTTCAAGCACGCTGGGAATTTCATCGCCCGCTCCCATGACATAACCGACGCGTAGACCTTGAGGAACTTTCACATCTACCACGCTCACGCGCTGGATTGCGGGCTGGTAGTAATAGAAAGTATTCAGATCATCGCGAGTGACCACGCTGTAACCTTCGCTAAAAGTCGTGCCCCCAGCTGCCAGCGCGGCCTTCACCTCGGCCTTTCCTTCTTGCGTATCCTGCGGGGTCACATTAAACGAAAAAGTTCTTGTTGTGCCTCGCGCCGGAAGTTCCGTAGGCAATTCAGCCGGTTCGGCGTGCCATCCCTGGGGCACATCCAGGCGCAGCAGGCCTTTGGAAGGCTGCGGCAGATTCGAACTCACCGTTACCGTCACCGGCCTTGCAGTTTTCGTTCCGGTCGCGATCACTTGCTGACCGGGATTCATCATCACCGAATAAGCAGGAGCGACCGCAACTGCGCGTTCCAATGGTTCGCCGGCCTCACCTTTGTACGCTACATTTACGTCGGCCTCGATTGCGCCTTCCTTTCCTGCAACTTCATATTTCGCCTGCACCCGCATCGGCGCCGGAGGGAATGGCAAGGTCGCATATCTCGGATCATCAATCTTGTTCAGCGCATCGGTCTCGGGAGTGTC
>JBEKTR010000222.1:0-6183 GCA_049515835.1 Terriglobales bacterium | reverse complement strand
AATCGCGGCATTCTGCCCGTTTTTCTGCATGTTGTAGGGAACATAAAGCAGTGCGGAAATCGCCCATTTGCCGTCTTTGCTCGGATAATGCACCAGATAAGGCTCGACCATGTCTTCCGGTCGCGTGCCCGCTAAAAGCGAGTGAGTGAGTTGGCGTGATTTGCCCGTCGATAGCGTGTATTCCCATAGGTCGCCGGGAGCATTTGCACCGGAGTGGTTGTAGAGCATCCGCGTGCCATCCGGCGAGAATGGCGATAACCCTCCCGCCGGCTCGTTAACTCCTTGCGGCAAGGGAAGTTGCGTGGTCTTGCCGCTACCTAGTTCGTGCAGATAGATATTCGTATTTCCATCCACATTGGCAGTCCAAACGACCGCCTTCCCATCACGTGAGAAATTTCCTGCGCGAATCTCCCATTTGTCCTCGGTAAGCCACTTGATTTTCTTGCTGGCAACGTCGAGTAGGCCGACATTTTCGTAGCCATTCGCGGCGTTCGAGGTGATCAGAACGGTCTTTCCATCCGGCGACAAGTCGCTTGCGGTATAGAGTTGTTCGCCTTCATGCGGGGTCAGCAGTGTGCCCTTGCCTGTGGCGACTTCTGCAATGAAGATGTTGGAATTCGTACCCTTGGCCTGCGATTGGGTGTAAACGATGTGCTTTTCGTCTTTTGCCCAGATCGGCCCTTCATTCGACAAATCCGCCGTAGTGTTCATGGTGACGTGTTTCACGTCGCGCATCACCATGTCGTACACGTCAATTTCATAGGTCGATGAGGTTTTCGGCTTGACAGTGTAAGCCAGATAGCGGCCACTGGAAGACCATGTCGGGTCTTCTTCGGATATCTCGCGCGTGTGCGTCAAATTCACCACTTGCCCGGCTTTTGGGGAAACGATGAAAATATCCCACTGCTCATCGCCGTCGTAATCGGAAATGTAGGCGATCCATTTGCCGTCCGGCGACCATCGCGCCTGCGTCTGCCGCTGCTCGCTCACTGTCAACTGAGTCGGCCAGCCGCCCTCTGCTGTCATGAGCCACACATTGTTGCGACCACTAGTGTTAGTGACGAAACTAATCCATTTTCCATCCGGCGACCAGGATGGCCGTCCAATCTGCCGTGCCATGTAAAGCCTTTCAAGCGAAAGACTTTGCTGGGCTTGTTCGACCTGCGCGTTAGGTTTTATGGGGACTTGTTTGGGATCAGTAATCGCCGTCGGCGTCGCGAGCGTTTGCGCGAATGAAGTCGTTGTAGTCAAAGTCATGGTTTCCATCGTAAGGATTGCAAGGAGGAAGGTTACTGACCAATATGCGCTTCGCATGTTTTTTTCAAACGAACTCTTAGAGGACGAACGTCGCCGACAACTTAATGCTGCGGTTGGTTGCCGCCAGAGACCGGCGCTGTGCTTGGTTGCTCGGGCACGGTGCGGTCCTCGTAGATTGAATATTGTCCATTCGGCGACTGCATTTTCACATTGATCTGCATGGCCGCCTGTTCCACGTCAAAATCTTCTCCATAGCTCTGGAAGCCATGTGCCAGAACCTGCACCCGCAATTTGCCATAAGGAATTCCATCCAGGCTGGTTTTGCCTTCAGCGTCGGTCTTCAGTTCCAAGTCGCCTTTGTCCTGTCGGCCATTGGGATCGATGGGATGGAGCACGACGGCCGCATTCCGGACGGGCTTGCCGTTGTAATCTTTCACGACCACAAAGCTTATGGAGCAAGTGGGTGGGGCAGGCTTCTTCTCGCGCGCAGCGGCAGAAACGGCCAGCACAATGCACACTAGAACAACGGCAAAATTCCGCGTTTTCATCACGGGTCAATTGTAGCGCGGAGTCTGCGGTCGTGGCGACCGGCGGGTTCGAGCGCAAGGTTGAAGAGGGACCGGAGAAACTATTTCCACGTGTTTGGGTTTTACTTCAATATGATCTTAGGCCCTACGACAGGCGGTAAGAACGAGCGGTGGATTGACTTATGCGAGAAGGCCGCCGTCGAACATGACGGCGGAAAATTACATGAGCTTATCGTAGAGATTGACCGCTTGTTGGAAGAAAAGCGGCAATGCCGTCGTAATCCCGACAAATCACGTCGATTCCATAATCACCGAGTTATCCCGGCTCACCGCGACTAAATCGCGCCGGGATGAATATCCACCGTGGACCAAGTTTTGTCGGCGGCGTGGCAGATATTTTCCAGGCGACATTCAGCGCATTTTGGTTTGCGGGCGACGCACAGCTTGCGCCCATGCCAAATTACTTGATGGGAAAATAACGTCCAGCGTTCTTGGGGAATAATTTTCATCAGGTCTTGCTCGATCTTCGGCGCATCGTTGTATTGGGTAAGCTCCCAGCGCCGCGAAATCCGCGTGACGTGTGTGTCCACGACCACGCCGATGTTTTTCTTGAACCACGTTCCTAAAACCACATTGGCGGTTTTGCGGGCCACGCCGGGGATCTTCAGCAAATCGTCCATGTCGCCGGGAACTTTGCCGCCGAAATCCGCGACGATCATTTTGGCCGCGCCCACCACCGACTTCGCTTTGTTGCGGAAGAACCCGGTCGAATGAATATCCGGTTCGATATCTTGCGGCTGTAATGCGGCAAATGCTTCTACGGTCGGATATTTGGCGAAGAGCGCGGGCGTCACGCGGTTTACATTCACATCCGTCGATTGAGCCGATAGAATCGTCGCCACCAGCAGCTCCCACGCATTGCGATGATGCAGCGCGCAAGTCACATCAGGATAAAGTTCATCGAGCCGCCGCAGTAGGTCGTGAATGCGAGCAGGCGCAAGGGGGTTGTAGCCCTTCGGTGCGCGAGCAGTGCGCTTGGTCACAGGTTGTTTGGTTTTCGATTCTAGTGCAGACATATTCTTCGCCGATGATCGCTTCACGCTTCTTGTCGCCGCCTTCTTCATAACACCTGGATTTTACTCTGTGTCACCAGTGAAGAGATGGCGCCAGCCTCTTAGTGATTGGACTTGACAGTAAGGATAGAGTGGGCGTACTTTCATCGTTAAACGGCCCGCGAGGAGGTTTCGGTATGACCCTTCTAGGAGCGATAAGACCATCTCTGGTTGTTGTTTCGTTGTGCGTCTGCCTCCCTAGTAATTGCACATTCCCAAAGACTCGACGAAAACTTAAGTGTTAGACATGTTGAGATTGTGCAGTCATCAGAAGGCCCGATGGTGTTGGCTTATTCGAGCGTTCAGCTTCTCTAGGGCCACCACCGTACCATCATGCAGTACCCTTCATTGCCCTATGGGCACCCGAACGCTGGCCCATGCGAAGGGTATCACGAGCCAGATTTAATGGTTTGCAACGTTAGCTGTAATACCAGCGTTCTGATGGAAACCTCAAAGCCATTCTGTACGTGTCTGTGTCAACAACTCGCGCCTCCCATCTGCACGACGTGTTGGCCCCCCGGAACTTGTACTGAGTGAAATTGTAGAGGTGAATCATGTACCCACGGATCAAATTGCTTTCTGCCTTGGCTCTTGGCTCTTTGTGTGCCTACGGCCAGCAACCTGCTAAGACAGCGCTAATGCAAGGGCGACACCCACAAGCCACTAAAGCTGAGAACGGATTTCTTATTTTTTGGCAGGGTGGCATCATAAATGACCGTTCCGCAGGACAAGTTCAGCTCTTCAATGAACGGCGCGCATTGCTTTTGAGTCTTGACGCCTTCAGCCCGGTTCGTGAATCTCGTGACATGTCGATTTATGACGTGTCAGCGCGTCCGGGTGGCCTGATCGCAGTTTCAGCAGTCTATGCGAGCAAAGAAGGTAATGCTAACGTTGCCCCTGCATCCGCAATATTGGTTTTCGATTTCAAAGGCCACCTGCGTTCAGCCTTAGCCTTAGAGAATACTGCGATCAGGCTCATCGTCGATACCGAATCAAGGATATGGGCGCTAACCGACGCCGGGAGCAGCGGAGAAGGTAAACCCACGCTTCTTGAATTGAGCACCGACGGAAAGGTGTTGCGAGAGATTGACCTTCGTCAAACCTTTCCTCAGAACATCGAGCTAATAGCTGACGGAATCAGGAAACTGATAAATTGGACGTCGATGCGGGATGGTGGCAATTCCATTTCGATGTGGTTGTCCGGCTCAGCGAATATCATGCGCATATCTAAAACCGACGGAGGAGTTTCGATAGAGGCGACGGGACTTCCACTTAAGACAGATGAGCAGTTAAGCCCAGTGATTATTGCTGCCGACGGCGATCTGACGACGGAAGTTCGTGAGGTCACCCCGAAGGGTAGCTACGAAGTCAAATACTGCCGATGGCAAGAACAACAAAAATCATGGCGCGAAGTTGACGTCGGTGTGTGTGCAGGCAAACGATTGATTGGGCGATCTTCCGCTGGTGATTATCTCTTCATGCAGCCGGGAGAAGAAGCGGTCTCGGCTTGTTCGATCATGTGAATGGTGAATCTTGGCGGGTGAGGCAGCCAGCTATCCCCCTGCCCGCATACGGTTTTGCCAGTGCGTCCACACAAACCACGCCGCGGCAACTACGATCGCTGCTCCAATCACGGCATCGAATTTGTGGAAGTATTTGCCAAGCTCGCGCCAATTCTGACCCAGCTTCATCCCGAAATAGCCGAGAGCGAAGCACCAGGGCCAGGAACCGAGAAAGGTATAAATGTGAAAGCGTCCGCGAGGCATGCGCGCAATGCCTGCCGGCAGGGCGATGAAGGTACGAATCACCGGAAGCAGACGGGCAAAGAATACCGCGGCGAAACCATGCTTTAGAAAAAATCCATCCGCCACGTCGAGTTCATGATGACTCAACAAAATCCACCGCCCATATCGCTCCACGAGTGGACGTCCGCCGTAGCGTCCAATCTCATAGGCCACTAGTGAACCCAGGTTGCAGCCGATGGCTCCGGCCGTCGCCGCCCACCACAAATTAAAGGCGCCGGTGTAAACCAGATAGCCCGCAAAGGGCATGATGAGCTCCGAGGGCAGGGGGATGCACGCCGACTCGATGGCCATCAGGATCGCCACGCCGCTATAACCTGTCGCAGCAATCAATGTCTTAACAAAAACAAAAAGAACCGTCAGGATTTTTTCAGTCATGTGTTGGAAGGGAGATCAACGTCCCAGTCATCATAGCAAGAGAACAAACGTGGGCTATTGCTCGCTGGGGGCTTACGGGCGGGGAACCGACAATCTCGGGCAGCTGGAGCTGAGGTGCTGCGAGTTTCCTAGAATGACCCGTCTTGGGTGAACGTAAATCCGGGCAGGGAGACGCCCTCTGTGGCCTTCGTAACCTTCACGCGAACCGTGGGAGCCTCAGGCGCTGTGACTTCCGCCAGGCGCAGCATGGCGTACTGAGTGAACACTTCGCTATACACCTTGGTGACTAGATAATCCTGATTGTTGTCGTTCTTGCGCCACACCTGGCCCAATTGCACGGACTTGACCGACATTCCTGACCTCGTTCCTATGCTTTGAAATTAAAGACTAAAGACCCGCAGAGGGCAGAGTCAATGATTACGGGGGTAAACGAGGTTACTAAAGGCGGATGGGCGGTACATTGCCTTAACAGCGACTACGGCGCACACGCCGGATCAATCGCCACCTTTACGTCCAGCCAGTGCAGATAGGTTTTCATATCGTGCCAGCACACCGGGTCCCACTTAACCAAGCCCTTAGAGGTGAATTCATAGAGCGTTTCCACATGCTCATAGTCGAATAGCGGCGGGACTTTGAAGGGAATCTTGGTGACAATGTCCTGGTTGTTGGCTATGCGCCAGGAAGTAAGGGAAGAAGCGAGGGAAGAAGTGAGCGCAAGCTGATCGAAGAAATGCACGAATTCGGTGTTGCCGACGTGGGGCGAGGCGAAGGTGCAGCAAACCGTGATGTCAAATTTCTTCTTGTCTTTGTTTTCCATCACGAACAGTGTGGCCAAGGCCGACCCTAAACTGTGTCCGGAAACGACGAACGATCGCCGCGGGCGCATGGTGGCGTCGGCGCGAATGGCTTGCTGCGTGGGAGGATCTTCGAGCCGGTCGGCGAGTTGCTCGATCTGCTCGGCGAATGATCCGGTGAGAGGGGGAACTGGAATAGCTTCGGCCGGCGCGCCCGGCTTTGGACGATGCTTCACTTGCAGCGTGTCGTAAATTTTGTCGAAGCCGAAGGCCACGCGGCCCGCATCCGGCACCTGGCGGAAGGGAACGAGAT
>JBEKTR010000221.1:0-6230 GCA_049515835.1 Terriglobales bacterium | reverse complement strand
CGATTGCACGATTGAATTTGATATCGGGCGCGTAAAGCTTAGGTTCGCCTTCACGCAACACTGAATTCAACCGTGCCACCAGGCCTGCAACTTCATCTCGATAGAGAAGGCGATTGTAGTCATTCAGATCGTCGAGCGATGCGGCGGTATCGTTTTTCGGTTCATCGTAGCGGCCTTTGATGCCCCAAACATAAGCCCAGTGCGCCGACGAAGAATGGTCGGTGCCGAATAGATCGTACGAGCTCGAAATCCACTTGTTGAGATATTTTTGAATCAGCCATGCCGGAATCACTCCCGCTTGCACGATGCGCCGCAAGCCGTCATTACCGGTGCCCATATGAAACGCTTCTTCACGCAACATGTAGGACATCGAACGTCCCAGCGGAGCGAAAGCCGAATACTTCAGCATCTGCAACTGGAACTTTCCGTCACGGTCAACGAAGTCCGTATAGGTGAAGAAGTCCATCCAGTTATCAACGTCCACGTTGAATGCGCCGAGTAAGCGTTTGTTCTCGAACGCCCGCCGCTCCAGCATTTTCTGCGCCTCGACTTTGCCGGAATAGCCGAAGTGCTCGACCAGCAAGGCGCACATTTGCCAGCCATGGCGCATTTCTTCGATCATGACGCGGGTAAGAGCCCGGCGATCGTAATCTGTCGGCGCCATGTGGAACAAATGCCGTTGCTGTTCGCAACTGGCAAACTCAGTGTCACCCTGGTAAACGATCATGTTCATCAGAGCGTCGCGCATCGCCTGCGTCGGCATCTGACGCAGATTCTCCCACTTGGGGCGGCCCTTGTAGTGGCCGAACTGAATTTCGTCGGTCTCGATAGCACCGTAAAGTGTATCGAACTTAAAGCTGGCGATGTCGTCATGATTGACGCCGATTTCCTTGCGCCAGTCGTCGAACAGGCCAACCCAATCGCTAAATGTCCCGATCTTCGCTACTTTTCCCGGCATGAATGATTCCTCTTGATCTCGATTCAGATCCCTCGCTGCGCTCGGGATGACAGCGCGCGGTTCCCGCTTCGCTCACACCGCGCAAACGCTGTCATTTCGCTTTGAATTCCGCCGGACGCTTCTCCACGTAAGCCGCCAGACCTTCCTTCGCGTCTTCGCTCTGGAAAAGAATTTGCTGATTTTCGCGTTCCACGGCCAGCGCTGACTCCATCGGAATTTCCCAGCCGGTTTGAACGGCGCGCTTTATGCGTCCAACAGCCTTCGCAGCTTTGTTTGGCGGGCAGAACTGGCGGGCGTACTCCATGATGTTTTCCATGAAGTTTTCACGCTCGAAAATGTCATTGATAATGCCCAACTCTTTGGCTTCTTCGAAAGAAAACGTATTGCCGACCACCATCAGTTCAATGGCTTTGCTCTTGCCGACCATCCGGGACAAACGCTGTGTGCCACCGGTGCCGGGAAGCACGCCGAGATTCACTTCCGGCAAGCCAATTTTTCCAGCATCTTTGCGAGCGATGCGAATGTCAGCAGCCATCGCGATTTCTAGCCCGCCGCCGACGCAGTGGCCGTTGATAGCGGCAATGACCAATTTGGGCGTGTGCTCAAGCCGCAAGAGCATTTCGTTGGCGTGAAGGCAGAAGTAATATTTGAAGGTCGGGTCCACACTCGAAAGCATTTTGATATTGGCGCCGGCGGAGAAGAACTTGTCGCCAGCTCCGGTCAGCAGGATGACGTAAACGTCATTGTCCATGCGGGCTTTGAGGATGGCTTCATCCAACTGGCGGTTCATTTCATAGGTGTAGGTATTGGCGGGCGGATCAAACATTTCAATCACAGCTACGCCGCCATCCGCGCGATAGTTAACCAGCGTCTTGGTTACTGTTTCGGGTTGCATCGTGGTCGCCATCTTGAAACTCCTTTTGTATATCGAAATTCGTTATTAGTTAAAAATCGCCTTCGCCTGTTAGTTCGAAATTGCTTTCTGCTTCCGCGGCTGCCTGTGCTGGCCGCTAATACCATTCATAAAAATGTCGCCCATTTCGCGCGACAAGCGCACGGCGCCAGCATCGTGCCGGGTGCTGTGCCAGGTGTAAACCCAATTGATCATGCCGAACAAACTCAACACGGCGGTGCGGCTATTAAATTGTAATCTGTTGGCGCGCTTGTAGTCGTCGAGAAGAGTAAGACAGATTTTGTAGTATTCGCGTTTAAGAGCGGCGATCTCGGCGACAAACTCGTCGTCGCTGAGAGCTTCATCTTCGTGCGATAACACGGTCATGGCTTTACGGTTGGCCAAAAAATAGCCGAGGTGGTTGAAGATAAAAGCGCGAACGCGCAATTCGGGATCAGTAATCGTTTTCAAGCGGCGCTGCAGCCGTTCAATGACAGTGGTGAACGTATCTTTTTGCAACAAATAGAGCAGCCGTTCTTTCGAATGGAAATAGTGGTACATTCCGGCGAGTGATATGCCGCTCGCCCGCGAAAGGTCGCGCATGGACGCGCCATCGTATCCCTTTTGATAAAAGACTTCGGTCGCGTGTTCGAGAATCTGGGCGAGCCGCCGGTCAAAACGGCTTTCTGATGTGGCTATATCGGCATCGCGACGCCGAAGAATCGGGTCGCCGGGCGGGATGGAATAAGTGGCCACAATAGTTCGAACGTTCGTTCCAATAATAGCACGTATTCGCCTCTGCGCTTGACAGCACCAAGGGGGATTTTGTGAAATCTAGTTGCGAATATCGGCCATCAGGCTCTCGACTTCGGCTCTCACGTCAGATGTGATTGGCAAAAGGGGTAAACGCGCAGGGCCGCCATAATATCCATTTAAATCCATCGCATATTTCAAGGCAGGAATGCCCAACTCACCAACAATCCGTTGCGCCGCTTTCGCGATGCGCTGCTGCTTTAACTTAGCCAACTCGTGGTCGCCTTCTTTCCACGCAGCATAAATTTCGTAGCAAGCGGTCGGAGCGGGGTCGGCAAAAGCAAGCACTGCCCCGGCCGCGCCAGCCTGAAGAGAAGGCTCAAGGGTTTGCGCTGAACCGACGAGCACTTGAAATCCAACTTCTTTTTGCCGCGTCTTTAACTTGCCGATGACATTGACGGCAGTGGAAGATGGCGCGGGTGGGCCGCCGCCGATGGTAACCAGTTCCCCGCCAGCATCTTTCCTCTCGGCCTCCCGCATCATCCGCTGAGTAACCGTAGCGAATGTTTCCGTCACCGTGGCCTTGCGCTTGATGTGCCTGGTCTTCTCCACCAATTCGCGAACTTTATCGACGTTGCCGCTCGATTCTTTAATTCCAATGATGTTCGGGTGGTCTGCCAGCGCCACGATCAATTCGACGGGCATGTCATATCCCGTGAACGAGGGCACGCTGTAAATCAATACTGGCAGTGGAGAGCGGTCAGCGACCATCCGGTAAAACACCAGCATGTTTGCAGGCTGCATCTGCTTCTTGTAGTAAAACGGCGTGCGAACGAGCGCAACGTCGTAGCCTAACTCGGCAGCGTATTCGGTGAGATTTAGCGTCTCAATCGCAGATTCCGCGCCGGTTCCAGCAATCAGCACTTTTTCGGGCGCCGTCACGCTGCGGGCGGACTTGAGCACGTCCCGCTGCTCCTGGCTGGAAAGCATGATGGCTTCGCCAGTCGAGCCGAGCGCAACAATTCCGGCTACAGGAGTCTTCGAATAACGATCGACATTGGCTTCGACCTTTTTGAAATACACTTTGCCGTCGGGATAGAACGGCGTCGTGATGGGAGGGAAAATCCCGGAAAGCAACATGGACATTCTTCCTAGCTGCGTACTCCAGCGCTATGCTCCGCATGGAGTTTTTGCAGTGCGTTCACATTGACCTTGCCGACTTGCAGCGCGGCGATTCCTTCTGCGGCGGCGCGGGCAGCTGACAATGTTGTAATGGAAGCAATGCGCGCATTCACGGCGGCACGGCGAATGGCCTTTTCGTCAAACCAAGGCTCAAGACCCGTGGGAGTGTTGATGATGAGTTGAACGCCGCCGCCTTTGATCAAGTCGACCACGTTCGGGCGGCCTTCTTTCACTTTGTACACGCGATCCACTTCCATGCCGGCATTTTCAATGACGTCGGCGGTGCCGGCAGTCGCAATTAGCTTGAATCCCATATCAACAAATTTGCGAGCCAGCGAGGCGACATGCGGCTTGTCGTGGTCGGTCACGCTGATAAAGACTGCTCCGCTTGTCGGTAATTTCTGTCCGGCGGCGATTTGTGCTTTTGCGAAAGCTTCGCCAAAAGTTTCCGCTACGCCCATCACTTCGCCGGTGGATTTCATCTCCGGCCCCAGCACCGTATCCACGCCAGGAAATTTGTTCCAAGGGAAGACGGGAGACTTGACGTAGAAGAAACGGCCCATATCCAAGTCGCTTTTGTTGTTGATATTGTCAGGCAAAAATTCGCGCAGCTTCCGACCGGTCATCAAGCGAGCTGCGATCTTTGCCATGGGCACGCCTGTAGCTTTGGAAACATAAGGCACGGTACGCGACGCGCGTGGATTCACTTCGAGAACGTAAACTTTGTCCCCGCCACCGCTCGCACTCGCCCGCGGAATGGCGAACTGAATATTCATCAAGCCAATTACATTCAGCGCGCGAGCCAACTTGAACGTGTATTCGCGCATGCGATCAAGCAAGTGCTTGGGAATATCGACCGTCGGCAGCACGCAGGAAGAATCGCCGGAGTGAATGCCAGCTTCTTCGATGTGCTGCATGATGCCACCAATCACGACGTCTTCGCCATCGGAGAGTGCGTCAACATCCACTTCGATCGCGTCTTCCAGAAAGTGGTCAATCAGAATCGGACGGTCCTGCGAATACTGCTGTGCCTCTTTCATGTACTTCACGACGGTTTCTTCGTCGTACGCGATGACCATCGCTCGCCCGCCGAGCACATAAGAAGGGCGAACCAGGACGGGATAATGAACTTTGCGCGCCCCGGCAATCGCTTCTTCCACCGAAGCTACCATCACCCCGGGCGCCTGAGGAATTTGCAGATCTTCGAGCAGTTTATTGAACCGCTTGCGATCTTCGGCGAGATCGATCGACTCCGGTGAAGTGCCAATAATTTTCACGCCGCTGGCTTTTAGGGGCAAAGACAGATTCAGCGGCGTCTGCCCACCGAATTGGACAATGACGCCAACGTCCGCGCCGCCCGAAGCTTCGTGCTCACACACTTCCATCACGTCTTCGTAAGTCAGCGGCTCGAAGTAGAGGCGGTCACTCGTGTCGTAATCAGTAGAGACGGTTTCAGGGTTGCAGTTAATCATGATCGTCTCGTAGCCATCATCGCGCAGCGCAAACGCAGCGTGGCAGCAGCAGTAATCGAATTCAATTCCCTGCCCAATGCGATTCGGCCCGCTGCCGAGAATGATCACTTTTTTCTTGTCGGTCGGCGTCGCTTCGTCTTCATCTTCGTAAGTCGAGTAAAGATACGGCGTGTAGCTTTCAAATTCTGCCGAGCATGTATCCACGCGCTTATAAACGGGAGTGACGCCGTGCTTCTTGCGCAGATGTCGAACCTGCTCGTGGGCTCCCTTGCCATCGAGACGCCATGCGCCAGCAAGACGGCCGTCGGAGATGCCCATGCGTTTTGCATCGCGTAGAACCTCCGTTGGGATGGAGTTCATGGGATGCTTCTCCAACTCAAGGCCCATATCGTTAATTTCTTTGAGCTGGTAGAGGAACCACGGATCCATCGAAGTCATCTTGGCAATCTGCTTGACCGTGTGACCCTGGCGAAGCGCATAGCGAATGTACGAAAGCCGCTCGGGATGTGGTGTGACCAAGCGTTGCGTAAGAATCTTCGGCTCGATTTTTTCCGAGCCGACTTTCTTGCCGGTATCAAGAGCGCGCACGCCCTTAAGCAAGGCTTCTTTAAACGTGCGGCCGATGGCCATGACTTCGCCGACGGATTTCATCTGTGGGCCGAGGTTTTCATCAGCTCCGGGGAATTTCTCGAATTGCCACTTGGGAATTTTGACAACAACGTAGTCGAGCGTTGGCTCAAAGCACGCCGGAGTTTTCTTCGTGATGTCATTGCGAATTTCGTCGAGCGTATAGCCCACTGCAAGTTTCGCGGCTATCTTGGCTATGGGAAAGCCCGTAGCTTTGGAGGCCAGGGCTGACGACCTCGATACGCGCGGATTCATCTCAATCACGACCATGCGGCCGTTGACGGGATCGATACCAAACTGAATATTCGATCCGCCGGTCTCGACGCCAATCTCGCGAATGATGGCC
>JBEKTR010000220.1:0-6240 GCA_049515835.1 Terriglobales bacterium | reverse complement strand
TGGCCCACGTACGTGATTAGTATGTCTGGGAATCCGTCGTTGTTATAGTCGCCCACAGCGACGCCCATGCCATACATTTCCACATCAAGTCCTGCTTTGCGTGTGATATCGGTAAACGTTCCGTCACGATTATTTCGGTATAGCTGAAGCGTGGATCGTCGCCGTTTATGTCCCGGCCAATCCATGCCGTTCACGAGCAAAATATCTTGCCACCCGTCTCCGTCGTAATCTAGAAAAGCACACCCGGATCCAAGCGTCTCCGGCAACAGTTTGCCTCCATATGCTCCGCTATTGTGCTGGAATCGAATGCCCGCCGACTGAGTAACATCGACCAGTCGAAAGCCGATGCTGGAAGCAGCTGGAATCGGCGTTGCCAATATTTCCCAGGGCAAGACCGACATCGACGCCAAGCTCGCTATGCCCGACATGAAAGATCTACGGTTCACTGAACGTGCACCAGGCCATTGCGAATCGCATAAACAACCAATTCAGCCGTCTTATGGATACCGAGCGCATCCATAATGTTTGCGCGGTGTACTGCGATCGTATTTGCACTCAAATCGAGTTGAGCTGCGATTTCTTTGTTTGATTTGCCCGCGACAATCCAGCGGAGTACCTCAAGTTCGCGAGGCGTCAGCCCGGCATTCCGCTCGCCTTTCAAACTGGGAGCGCGGGACACTTGCGGATCGAGAACGAGTTCCCCGGCAGCTACGCGGCGCACCGCCGCGACCAACTCCATATCCACCGCACTCTTAAGAATGTACCCACGCGCGCCCGCATCCAAGGCCTGCTGCACCCAGGTATCTTCCGAATGCATGCTCAACATAAGGATCGCTGTCTCAGGTTGTGCCTGCAGGATAAGACGGCTCGCATCCAGCCCACTGATGCCGGGCAAAGCACAGTCCATCATTACGATGGAAGGTTTTAGCTCCGCAGCCATTCGTACTGCCTCTTCCCCGCTACTGGCTTCGCCGACAACTTCAATGTCAGTTGCATCTTCCAGAATGCGCCGGAAGCCACGCCTTACGAGGCTGTGGTCATCTACGAGGAGCACTGAGATCTTATTGGGCATGAGACTCCGCATCGAGCGGCACTCTGAGACGAACCAATGCCCCACCACCCGCGGGGGTGAGAAATTCCAGGTGCCCACCCAACAACTCTGCGCGTTCGCGCATCGCCACTAAACCAAACCCTCGCCTTCCGGATTTTTCTATGAAACCTGAGCCATGGTCTTCCACTTCCAACTCCACCGCATTGGACTGAAAATGAAACTTCACCCATGCCTGGCGCGTGCCCGAATGCCGCACGACATTGTTTAATGCTTCCTGCAAGATTCGGTAAATATGAGCCCCGGCGCTGCCGTTCACCGGAAACGGGGATCCAGATTTTTCATACGATATTTTAAGACCAGTTTGCCGCTCGACGACGGGGATGTATGCATCGATCGTATTCTCCAGGCTGGTTTCGTCCAGCATGACCGGATGCAACGCTTGCGAGAGACTGCGAACTTTGTCGAGCGTGGACTGGGCAATTTCCGAAACTTCTTGCAATTCGCCACGCAGAGGTGATCCCTCCGGCACGTGACCGCGAGCGCGGCTCAACATTGAGCCCATAGCCGTTAAGATTTGCCCAAATTCGTCATGCAATTCACGCGAAATATAGCGCAGCGTGGCCTCCTGGGTCGAGATCAACTGTTGTGCGAGTTCGCTGCGTTGCTCCGAAAGGTCGGCTAGGCGCGCGAAAAGCCTCCGGTTCGATTGGATCAAATAAAGGCTGGTGAGTAGAATTGCGGTTAAAATCGCCGCCAAAAAGACATACACCTGGCGCTGCACACGATCATAGATTTGCTCAACCCGCAGCGAGGCTTGGGCCTCCGTTTCATTGTTCTGTACGAGCAACCGGGCCACCGCTGTGCTCAAGGCCGCTTGGCGCGCTTGCAGGGATAACTGGATTTCCGAACGGGCCTTCGCCTCCTTTCCGTCCCGCACCAGGACGAACATGCGGTCCATCGCATCCCAGAATTGCTTTATGGAGTTGTTCAGAAACTGCCTTTGTTCAGGAGTCTGCTGGACAACGGCCGCCTGTCCTTCCTGTTGTAGCGCATCATCAAGGTCCGCACGAATACGTTGGAATTGTGCTGTCCATGCCGTCAAGGGATAGGGCTCGTCGGTGTCTAGCATGTCACGCATGGCGAGCGCCACCAGATTCAAATCGTTTTGAATGCGCAGAAGCTGAAGTGAGTCTCTGCGGCTGCGCCCGGCAAAGTCGCGCTGCAATTCACGCAGCCCTGAAATCTGGGCCGTAATATACAAGGAATAGGCAATGACTGCCCCAAGCGTAACAAGGAGGCCCAGAAATAACCCCGAAACGGGCGACCGATCGATTTTTACCGCTTGCAGCACATTCTGAGGATACAACGCACTTCCCTCGAAGGCCTATTGAGGAATAGCGTCTATAGGGTAATCGGAAGTTGCAAGATTAGGCGTGCCGCGGCAATCTGATATTGATGCCGGAACTACCGGACATTACTGCTTACATCGATGCCCTGCAGTCTCGCATCGTTGGCCAACCGCTCCTGCATGTGCGTCTGGCCAGCCCATTTCTGCTTCGCACCGTCCAACCGCCCATCACCGAGGTCGAAAATCGCAACGTGCGTGCATTAAGGCGTATCGGAAAGCGCATCGCCATCGGAATGGATAACGATTCTTGGCTAGTCATTCATTTGATGATTGCTGGGCGGTTGCACTGGCGAACACCCGGGGCAAAACTCGCTGGCCGCAATAGCCTGGCGTCATTCGATTTTCCTGACGGTTCTTTAGTGTTGACGGAGGCAGGTGCGCGACGGCGCGCATCCTTGCATATTCTACGCGGCGAAGAGGGGCTGAATTCTGTCGACCCCGGCGGCCTCGATGTTTTCACTACCGATCTTCACTCATTCCGCAACGCCCTTACAACGGAAAACCGCACGCTGAAGAGGGCGCTAACGGATCCGCGCATTTTAAGTGGGATTGGCAACGCTTATTCCGATGAGATCTTGCACGCAGCTCAACTATCCCCGATCACTCTGACTCGAAAACTCAAGCCCGTCGAATGGGAGCGGCTCTTTGCCGCAACGCGCGATACTCTTCAGTTTTGGATCGACCGGCTGCGCGCGGGAACAAACGATAAATTCCCCGAGAAAGTCACAGCCTTCCGTGAAGACATGGCGGTTCATGGGCGCTATGGACAGCCCTGCCCGCGATGTGGGGAAAAGATCCAGCGTATTCGTTATGCCGACAACGAAACCAACTATTGCGCCAAATGTCAGACTGGCGGGAAAGTTTTGGCGGATCGAAGCCTATCCCGCTTATTGGGATCGGATTGGCCACGCACACTGGACGAATTGGAAGCCCTCACTCGCCGCTAACTCCAAAATTAAGCATATTCTTCGATTGCATCTTCTTTGCTTGCCGCCCGATTTACCATCCCATCAATAGTTTAGCCAGTTTGTTATTAAAGGGCGTTGACAGGCTAGGGCTGGAGTTTTATGGTAATACTTTAAGGCGAACAAAAAGCGAATATATGAACCCTGCTACCTTGCGCAAAGTGATCGAAACAAAATTACCTTTGGCTTTTGCTGTATATGAGCGCAAGGATTACGGTCGCGTTCCCACCGGCATTGCAAAGATTGACAATCTGGTCTCCGGTGTTCCCCTTCGCGCTCTCACCGAAATCTGCGGTAGCAGTCTAGCTTCATCTGGAAAAACCTCGGTTCTCGTGTCGCTGCTTTCACGGGCAACAAAGGGCCGCTATTGTGCCTTAATTGATGCTGGAGATTCATTCGATCTTGCTTCAGGCCGGGCCGCTGGAATCGATTTTTCGCGCTTTCTTTGGGTGCGGTGCGGAAGAACCATCAAGCTTCCTCCACTCGAACAAGCATTTAAGGTCGCAGATACGTTGCTGCAGAGTAACGGCTTCGGACTGATCGCGGTTGACATTGGAAGTCTCCCAGAGAAAGTCGTCCGGCGAATTCCATTAAGCACATGGTTTCGGTTTAGCCGAGTAGTCGAGAAACAATCCTCGGCTCTGGTATTTGTTGAGCAGGAGTCACACGCCGCGAGTTGTGCTGGCTTAGTCGTGAGGGTGCAAGCTCAACCTAGTAGCTTGTCGGGAAAACTTTTTTCATCTCTAAACCTGAATGTGGAAATAGTGCGTGATCGGATGAAAAAGCCCGTGCGTTCTACGTCAGAATTCTCTTTCCAAACACAGCGGGTCTAATGCGATGTTTGCATGTCTTTATCTTCCAGACTTTCCTTGCCAAGCGGCGCTGATTGCACAATATGCTGACGCACAAGGTCGCTCTCGATACCATCCCGCTGCAGTTTTAGATGGCCCCAAGAATCTCCAACGGGTCTTCGCTCTGAATGATGCCGCCCGAAAAATAGGAATAAAGCTGGGAATGACCAAACTGCAGGTGGAGGCGTGTTCGGAAATTTGGCTATTTAAACGAGCAGCAAAACATGAGGCTTCGGCACATGCGCAATTGTTCGAATGTGCAGACGCCTTTTCGCCTAGAGTCGAATCCACACACCCCGGCACGGTTCTGCTCGATTTATCAGGAACCGAAAAACTGTTCGGATCTCTTGAAAATACGGCGGCAAAACTATTGCGTGATGCGGAGTCAGGAGGTTTCGTGTCGCATGTTGCCATTGCATCAAATCCCGATACAGCACAGTATGCCGCTAGAGGATTTTCCGGAATCACGGTTGTTCCTATCGGGGAGGAAGCACTAACACTTTCTAGATTGAGCGTTGCTCTGCTGCCAATGGCGGCAGAAGTTTTAGAAACTCTCGAGGGTTGGGGAATCCATACTTTCAAAGCTCTCGCGGGGCTTCCAGAAGGGGCGCTAATAACAAGACTCGGGCAGGCTGGCCTGCATCTTCAACGGCTTGCGCAAGGGCGGGTCATTAGGCCACTGCTGCCGGTTGAACCGGCACAGAGATTTGTCGAAACTTACAAATTTGATGATCCTATCGAAACTCTCGAATCGTTGACGTTTGTTCTTGACCGCCTATTACAGCAACTTTGCACGAAATTGCGGGTACATTCTCTTGCTACGCGCGAACTCCGTCTGACATTGCAGTTGGAAGTAAGGCAGCACAACGACGCGGGCAATGGAGAACAATACCGCCATAGTTGGAAATTGCCGTTTCCGACGCAGGACAAGAATGTTCTGTTTAACCTGATACGACTAGATCTTCAGAAGCACACTTTTTCAGCACCCATTAAGACGGTCATTATTGAAGCATTACCAATTAAGCCTCGATTTGCCCAAGCAAACCTTTTTGCACCTCCGAGTCCTGAAGCAGAAAAAATAGAAATTACCCTGGCCCGCATTCGGGGAATTGTTGGGAGCACCGACTTGAACGCTATCAGTTGTGTCGGGACACCCAAGATTGCAGATACGCATAAGCCCGATTCCTTCACTCTCGAAGCTTTTTCGACCACGAACGCTTCTGTCGCTGAATTAGCAACAATGACGCCTTATACATTGCGTATGTTCCGGCCGGCAATGGAAACGACCGTCAAACTTTCTGGTGCGACTCCACATCTCGTACGCCTTTGGAGCAAGCATAGACGTGTGATTGCCGCGTCCGGTCCGTGGTGTAGTTCGGGGGATTGGTGGAACAAAGCGATGGCTTGGGAACGCGAAGAATGGGATGTGGCTCTCAAGACCCAAGCGGGCGTCGGGTTATACCGCATTTATTTCGACCGAATCTACAGCCGGTGGTTCCTGGAAGGCATGTTTGATTAACCATCATGCGATACGTCGAATTGCATGCTCGCTCGGCATTTAGTTTCCTCGACGGTGCTTCATTACCTGAAACGCTAGTCTCGGTTTGCGCTCAACAAGAATTGCCAGGCATGGCATTGCTCGACAGAAACGGAGTATATGGGTCTCCTCGTTTTCATCTGGCAGCAAAGCGCATAGGTATAAAGGCGCATGTTGGTTCGGAGATTTCTCTGTCGGAGGGAAATTGTCCTTTATTGGTTAAATCCCGTGTTGGTTACCAGAATCTCTGCCGCCTAATTACCACTGTGAAATTGCGCACACCGAAGCACGAGATCCCTAACTTTATTCTCAATGAGTTGGAAGCTCATGCCGAGGGATTGATCGGTTTGACGGGGGATGAAAATGGTCCACTCGCTGGGGCACTTAGGGCTGGCGGCAGAGCAGCCGCGCGGGGGCTCTTGCAGCGG
>JBEKTR010000219.1:0-6256 GCA_049515835.1 Terriglobales bacterium | reverse complement strand
AGGAAGTTCTTATCAACGCGACGAACCACGATGCTACGGTGACTCTAGAGCCTATCTTGCAATCGCGAGCGCAAGAGGCCGCGCAGTCAGCTCAGAAGCAGACTGCCGCATTAGGACGCGGTTTCCAGACACTTTCGGTTTTGCAAAGTGCCTCTTCATCTGATTTGGCCGCGAACGGTGGGGGAGATATCGTGCCGCAAGGGATCTCCATTCCGGGGCTTTCGGCTGGAGGCGCGACTGAGTCGGTGTCGGTCTCCGGCAACAATGCTAGCCCTTTTGCCACAATGAGCAGCGATGAGATGCGCACGCGCTTCAACGAGGCACGGCAAGACAACGGCGGCGGAATTGGCGGGCTCGGAGGCGGCTTTGGTGGAGGTTTTGGGGGCGGCCGCGGCGGACCCGGCGGTTCTTTGGGACGGGGATTCAATTTTAATCAGCCGCACGGCAGCATTTACTACAGCGTGGGTGATGCGGCGCTTAACGCCTCGCCGTATTCCTTGACCGGTCAACCGGTCGTGAAGCCGGGATATTTGCAGCAGCGTTTTGGAGTTACGACCGGCGGTCCGCTTAAAATACCCGGGATTTACAAAGGCAGCGACAAGACATTTTTCTTTTTGAACTACAACGGCTCACGAGGGGAAAATCCTTTCGATCAATTCTCGACCGTGCCGACATTGCTGGAACGGGCAGGGAATTTTTCGCAAACGACTGTGAATGGGCAGTCAGTGCAGATCTTTGATCCGCTGACCGGGCAGCCCTTTGCGAACAACACAATTACGACGATCGATCCGGTCGCAAAGGCCCTGCTTCCATACATCCCGCAGCCGAATTTGCCGGGCGACACTCAGAATTTTCATCGCGTCATCGCCGCCACCAACGACAGCGATGACTTCAATATTCGGTTGATTCGATCTCTGGGAGGCACAAGCGCGGGCCCGCGCCCCGGTGGCCCGCGCAATAGCCTCGTCTTTGGATTTCACTACCACGGTTCGAACAGCAATATCACCAATTCGTTTCCCAGCGTAGGCGGAAGCGTCACGTCGCGTGATTTTGATGTTCCCATCGGCTATGTACGCACATGGGGCAAGCTGACGAACAATCTGCACTTCGATTTCAACCGTAGTCGCACGAACACTCACAATTTGTATGCGTTCTCGCAAGATATCGCTGCGGATACTGGAATCAACGGAGTTTCCACCAACCCGTTCGATTGGGGGCTGCCAACTCTGGCGTTCACCGACCTCGCGGGCATGCAGGATACAAGCCCCAGCCTCGTGCGCGACCAGACTTTTACCTATTCCGACAATGTGGTGTGGAATCACGCCAAGCATACCTGGCGATGGGGCGGTGATTTTCGACGAATCCAGCAGAACACGGAAGGCGACAGCAACGGACGTGGTTCGTTTACTTTCACCGGCGCAAATACGTCTCAGCCCGGGAGCAACGGACAGATTGGGGGGTATGATTTTGCTGATTTTCTGCTCGGTTTCCCTGAGTTAACTTCGGTCCAGTATGGCGCAAACAACTACCATTTTCGGGGGAATTCATGGGATTTGTATGCTCAGGACGAATGGAAACTACGCGGCAACCTGACGCTGAATCTGGGTTTGCGCTACGAGTACGTGTCGCCGTTTACGGAAATCAATAATCGGGTCGCCAATCTGGCGCTCTCGCCGGACGTATTTAATCCAACTTTCTCGCAATTACCGACCTCGGCCGTGTCTGTTGTGTTGCCGGGCAATTCAGGTTTACCCGCCACTCTTGTGCATCCCGACCGAAACAATTTCGCGCCGCGACTTGGTTTTGCCTGGAAGCCACTTTCGAAGACGGTGGTTCGCGGAGGGTACGGCATCAACTACAACACGGGAGCCTATCAGACGATTGCGCAGGATCTGGCATTTCAACCGCCTTTCGCCTTCGCGCAAACCAATGTGCAATCCAATGCCGGCGCGCTCACGCTAGCCAACGGTTTTCCACCGCCAACCGCTGGCACGATTACAAATAGCTATTCAGTCGATCCAAACTATCGTCTCGGCTACGTTCAAATTCGAAACCTGGATATTCAACAGGAGATTCGTCCGACATTGCTTGTAAACGTCGACTACACGGGCACGAAAGGTTCCGGGCTCGATGTACTTTCCGACCCGAACCGCAGCCTGAACGGCATTCGCATCACGAATGTGCAGGCGTTTAATTATGAGGAGTCGGCGGGAAGTTCCAGCGCGAATGCCGGTTCGGTGCGTGTACGAAAGCGTCTGCAGGGGGGTGTTTCGCTCGGAGGCACCTACACGTTTTCAAAATCCATTGACGACGCATCGACAATCGGCGGAGGCACAACTTCGAGCTCGAGTTCGCCGGGCTTGGGCGCAGGTGGCACAGGACCCGGCGGGGGTGGCGGCGGTGGCGGTGGCGGGTCAAGCTCAACCAACACGGGCACGACACAGATTGCACAGAATCCATTCAATCTGACGGGTGAGCGTGGGCTCAGCAGTTTCAACCAGACGCACAGGTTCACGGGCGACTTTCTGTTTGAACTGCCATTTGGTCATGATCGCCGTTGGCTCAACAACGCCTCGCCCTGGCGGGCCATTTTCGGCGACTGGCAGTGGAGCGGCGATTGGACGGTTGCTTCTGGACTTCCGTTTACGGCGCGCATCCTCGGCGATTCTGCTGACATTGAGAGTGGCACAAATGGAACCCTGCGGCCAGATCTAACCGGACAGCCTATCGCCCTTTCGAATCCAAGCATCCACGAGTGGTTTAACACGGCGGCATTTGTGTCTCCGCCGACGA
This sequence comes from Terriglobales bacterium, assembly GCA_049515835.1. Taxonomy (GTDB): domain Bacteria; phylum Acidobacteriota; class Terriglobia; order Terriglobales; family Acidobacteriaceae; genus JAJPHW01. The sequence continues at coordinate 3,463 of JBEKTR010000219.1, read as the reverse complement.
ATCCGTCCGGCGCGGTTACGCAATACGGCAACTCCCGTCGTAACAGCATCATCGGTCCGGGCACTCACGTTGCCGACATGGCGTTCACGAAGGTAATCCCGTTGAAGGAGTCGCGCGTTCTGGAGTTCCGCTCGCAGTTTACGAACGTCTTTAACACGCCGCAATATTCGACCATTGACACGAATTTAAATTCGCCGACGTTCGGCCAAGTCATTGGCGTGGGCGCAATGCGCGCGGTCCTGATGAGCGCACGTTTCCGTTTTTGAGGATTTATGAGATTTCATTTCAGTCCTAGCGTTCGAAACAAATGGCTTGCGGCTCTGCAAGTGCTATTGCTGGCCACTTCGTCGGCTTTACCCGCGCAGGATTCTAACTACGTGTTCAAGGTTCAGACCGAGGTCGTACTGGTCAACGTCACCGTCAGAGATAAGAGTGGCAATCTTGTCCGCAATCTCAAACAGGACGATTTCACTGTTCTCGAAGATGGCAAGGCGCAGCATGTCATTTCTTTTGACCAGGAAAATACAGATGTAATTCCCGCGACGGACGTGGCTCAAGTCCCAGTACTGAGCGGCGCGAAACCGGTAGCCGCATCTCCCGCCTCTTCGCCCGCTCCAGACGCGAAAGCTCAGTTCAAAGATCGCCGTTTAATTGTGTTGTTCTTTGATCTCTCCAGCATGGAACCGGACGAAATAGACCACTCGGTCACGGCGGCAGAGAATTATGTCGACAAACAAATGGCTGCAGCAGACCTGGTGTCCATTGTTTCATTGGGCAATACGGTAACCGTGAATCAAGATTTCACGGCTGACCATGACCTAATTAAGAAGGCATTGGCTGGATTCAACGCCGGGGGTGGGCAAGGCTTTGAAGCCGGCTCGACTGGGACTACGGAAGGAACTCAGGACACTGGAGGGTCTTTTACCGCTGACGACACCGAATACAACATTTTCAATGCAGACCGGCGGTTGGAAGCTTTAAGGACGATTGCCAAGCAACTCGAACATGTGGACCAGAAAAAGTCACTGATCTATTTTTCCAGCGGCATGGAACGCACGGGGATTGAGAATCAGTCGGAACTGCGGGCTGCGATTAACGCCGCGGTGCGGGCGAATCTGGCGATTTACACGATCGATATTCGCGGACTGCAAGCGATTGTTGCAGGCGGCGAAGCGCAGAATGCAAGCCTGCGCGGAACCTCGGTATATTCGGGCCAGGCGCAATTGAGTTCCTATGACAGCAATTTCAGCTCTCAGGAAACTCTGGTTACGCTGGCCGGAGACACCGGCGGAAAAGCTTTCCTTGATTCCAACGATTTCGGCAAGGTATTCAAAGGCGTTCAGGACGACACTTCGTTCTACTACGTACTTGGCTATCAGAGCACAAATCCAGCGCGCGACGGAAAGTATCGCAAGATTTCCGTCAAGCTGAACCGGTCTGATCTCAAGTTGGAATATCGGCGTGGCTATTACGCCCCGGCAGACTATCAGCACGCCAACAAAGATGATCGGGAGCGGCAATTAAATGAGGAACTGGCGTCCGATTTACCGGCGACCGATTTGCCGCTTTACCTCAGCGCAGGATATTTTCGCGTCGCTGAGAACAAATTTTTCATTCCGGTATCTTTGGTCGTTCCGGGGTCGGAAATTCCTTTCGTGAGCAAGAGCGACCAGGATAAGGCCACGCTTGACGTCATTGGAGTAGCCACCGATCCGAACAAACACGAAGTTGGCTACATTCGCGATACCGTGAAACTCTCGATCGAAGCTTCCACTCAGGTCAAACAAAAGAATGTGCAATACAACAACAGCTTTCTACTGATCCCCGGAACCTATCACGTAAAGTTTGTGGTCCGCGAGAATCAAACAGGACGGATGGGTTCGTTTGAGACGGACCTGACCGTTCCGGACCTGAAACCCGCTCCGCTGCGCATGAGTTCTGTCGTGCTGTCGAGCCAGGTACAACCGGCAGGGAAGAGAGTGGCGGCGAATGATCCGTTGGTGCACGACGGGTCAGAGATTGTTCCCAGCGTCACCCATGTTTTTGCAGGTGGACAACATTTGTATCTCTACTACGAGGTCTACGATCCCGGTAAGGAGAAAGCACAACCCAGCGACAAGGAGAAGGATAAAGATAAAGACGCGAAGATCGAGACTGGAGGCATTCGGGTATTCAGCAACGTTGCCTTCTTTCAGGGCAAAGTCAAGGCTTACGAGAGCCCCTTGGTGCAGATCACTCAGCCAACTTCCAAAGATGGCAAGACGGCTGCATTTCAGTTGGATATTCCCCTGACACAACTCAAACCCGGCTTCTACACCTGCCAGGTAAATGTTGTGGATGATGCCGCGGGACACTTTCTATTTCCACGGTTGGGCTTGCTAATCAGGCAATAGTTTTAGCTGCTCGCATTAGCTATCCCGGAATGCTTCCGGGCAGCGTGTCCCAAACTCGCCAAAAAGTTTGCATATCGTCCGGTTTGCCGAAAGAGACCCGCAGATAGTTTGGCATCGCCGAAAATTTTCGGCCAACGAGAATGTTGTTCTGGCGAAAGTGTGAGATAACGTCGTCCACTGGGCGTCCAGTATCGATCATGGCAAAATTCGCTTGCGAATCGATTGCAGAAAGATTTCGAGCTTTAGCCTGCTCGAGAAATAACAGCCGGACTGCCGCATTCTTCTTGATGGTCTCTTGCATGTCTTTGGTATCGCCCAATGCGACGACACCCACGCGCGTGACAATGGAGTTGATGCTGTCCTGCGTAATATATGGTTCCATGCGTTTGACCACATCTTTTGCGGCCACGGCGTACCCGAGCCGCAGTCCGGCTAACCCGTACACTTTGGAAAATGTCCGGCAGACGATGATGCGTTCGTCACGCATCGGCTGATCAATGAACGAGGTATAAGGTGCGTTGGGGCTGACGAAGTGATGGTAGGCCTCGTCGATCAGAACGTGGCAATGTGAGGGCAGTTTGGACAGGAAAGATTCCAGGTCTTGGCGCGGCGTTAACGACCCGGTCGGATTATTTGGATTGCAAATATAAATCAGAGTCGTGGACGGCGTGATCCGAGCCAACATAGCGTCGAGGTCATGCGCGAATTGCCGGGCGAGCGGAACGGAGACGACTTCGGCACCTGCAAGCTGCGCGTAATGGCCAATTGCCTCGAAGGTCGGCGATGCTTGCATGACTTGGCGGCCGGGGCCGCCGTAAGTCTCAGGAGCCACGCGCAAGATTTCCGTTGAACCGCATCCCAGCAGAATTTGTTCGGCAGGAATGCCGTGATGCTCTGCAATTTTCCCCATCAGCGCATCGTATTCCCTGAAAGGGTAGCGATTAGATGCACTCAGAGAATCTTGCATCGCGTAGATGCATTTCTGCGATGCTCCATACGGATTCTCATTGCTGTCGAGATGAATAAAACTGTCCGCTACGCTACGCGAGGGCTCGAACATGGCCGCGGAG
>JBEKTR010000218.1:0-6289 GCA_049515835.1 Terriglobales bacterium | reverse complement strand
TGACGCGGTGAACTTCGGTGGCATCGGCTTGGTCATTGGACACGAGCTAACGCACGGTTTCGATGATCAAGGGCGCCAGTTCGATCCGGAAGGCAATCTCCGCGACTGGTGGACCGCCGAAGATGGCAAGAAGTTCGACGAGCGGGCGAGCTGCGTTGCGAAAGAGTACGGCAATTTCGTCTCGATCGACGACCTCAAACTGAACGGCAAGCTGACTTTGGGTGAGAATACCGCAGACAATGGAGGGGCCCGCATTGCGCTGGCGGCGCTGCAGGCTACCATGTCGCCCGAAGATGCCGCCAAGAAGATTGACGGCTATACTCCCGAGCAGCGCTACTTCCTCGGCTTTGGCCGGGTATGGTGCATGAAGCAGCGCCCAGAAATCGCGCGCATGCTAGTGACCGTGGATCCGCATTCACCAGGCAAATGGCGTGTGGATGGCGTAGTTCAGAACATGTCGTCTTTCGAGCAGGCATGGTCATGCAAGGCAGGGGATGCCATGGTCAGCGCGAACGCTTGCCGCGTTTGGTAAGCCTCAAAAAGCTAGAAAGCCGCCCCGGAATTTCCGGGGCGCTTTTTTTGCTCGCGATTGTTTCGCTCGTTCAGCGCCTCGAGATTTAGTGCTTGGATGCCAACTGGTGAAACCCCTTCCGGCGCTGTTCGCTGTACCGGTGAAGAGCATCTGAGATTACAGGAAATGCCTCGCTGGCCGGACGGATCTCATCTACCTCGACGGCTTTGCCTTCCAATTGCTTGTAATCCTGAAAAAAGCGCCGCAGCATCAGCATGCGATGCGCCGGCATCTCCTCTGCTTCGTAATAGATGTTAAATTCGGGATCCTCAGTCGCAACCGCAATGATCTTATGGTCTTGCTTGCCGGCGTCAATCATGGTCATCAAACCGATGGCGCGCGCATTGATAATCGTCAGCGGTACTACCGTTTCCTGGCAGAGGACGAGGACGTCCAAAGGATCGTCATCCTCAGCGAGAGTTTGCGGAACGAAGCCGTAATTTGCCGGATAGTAAACGGCGGAGTACAAAATGCGGTCGAGCTTGATGAGACCGCTGGTTTTATCTAATTCGTACTTGACGCTGGAACCAAACGGAATTTCAATTACCGTTTGGAATTCCTGCGGCAGATTGTGTCCGGGAGTAACGTCGTGCCAGGGATGAATCATAACGATAGGGATGCCTCAAAATGAGTTCTCTCTCATTCTATCGGATAAGCGCTTGACCCCCGCCACACGTGACGCGTAGAGTTTTAGGCAGCACTTATGTCCCACGAAGCCACGAAATATCTGAAATTCGGCGCTGCGACCATGGCGATTTTGCTATCGCTGGCTTATCTGGCCTATACAGGCGTTCAGCAAAGCAAAAGCTACTACGTCACCATCAAAGAACTGCACCGCATGGGCGATTCGGCGTACAGTAAGCGTTTACGCGTGGCTGGAAATGTACAGCCGGGTTCAATTAAGAGGACCGGGCTGAATGTCGAATTTGTCTTAATCGAGCAAAACCAGCGTCTTCCCGTCGTTTACAGCGGTACCGAAGCCCCTCCCGACACGTTTAAAGATAATTCTCAGGCACTGGCGGACGGCAGTTTCGGGCGGGATGGTGTGTTCCATGCCAAGCAACTGCAAGCGAAGTGCGCCTCGAAGTATGCACCTGCGCAACCCGGAGCGGGCGGAAATTCAATGCCTGTAGCGTCCTCTAGCAGCATGTAACCCTCGTACATGCAATTCGGGAAAATCCAAATGTTCTAAGATTGATGGAATGCCGGTGTCCCTCAAGCGCCGTTTAATCCTTATTTGCGTGCTCTGCCAAGTCTCGTTCCTACTGGCATTTCTCTCGATAGGCATCTATTACACACGCAAGCGAATGCTGACTGCCCTTGATTTGAGTTTGCAAGGGCGCGCTATGAGCGTAGCTTCACTGATGCGCTACGAGAACAGCGAAAATGAAAATCTTTCTTTCGACAACTCACTCATGCCACCATCGATTGAACCCGATCATCCCGATATATATGCAGTGTGGGTGAAAGGCTCAGAGAACCCAATCAGATCAGAAAATTGGCCTCCAGGCTTGGAGATATCCTCCACCCAACGGCATCATTTCGATTTCAAATGGGGCGGTGTTCGCTATCACGGGTTAAGAATTTCAGAAATTCCGGTTCTTGATCGTAGGCCAGACTCGTCTCCTCCGACAAAAACACTGACGATTATTTACGCTGCGCCGAAAAATCGACTTTACAAGCAAATGCGCAATACCGGAATTGTAGGCGCCGGGCTGGGCCTGGTTCTAATTTGTCTGACGGCGGCTCTGCTCAACTGGGCAATCGATCGAGCCTTGCCGCCATCTTCTGTAGTGGTTTAAGCACTCTTACCATGAGCCGGATGCATGGCGGAGAGGCGGGCAATGGCCGCCACCATGGTGCTGGAGAGCAGTTGCATAGTGGCTACGTCGTGATGATCAAAGGCATGGGGTGACCCGGAAAGCACTTCAAAAACGCCGAGCGTGCGTCGGAAATGGCGTAGTGGCGCTACCAGAATGGAGCGGACGCCAAGCCGGCGGCAGCTGGCCAAGTCCACTCTCGGATTTTTCTCCGCATCATGGCAGAGCATAACTTCGCCGGTCCGAACGCAATCCGCAGAGATACCCGAATCTGTCTGTAACCGGACGCCGAGGTCCGGCGCTGTACGTCCAGTGCGAGCGCGGCAAATGATCTCATCTCCATGTCGCAACGCAATTGCGGCTCCCGTGGCCCGGGTCAATGCCTGGGCCCGCTCGGTAATAACGCTGATCGCGGGCTCAAGATCAAGTTCCGCCGTGATCGCTGGGACGTGATTCTTAATTTCGTGAATGCCGGCGCTACGGGCGTGATGACGAGATGGCGCGAGAGTTGCAAAAGAAACGGGAACCTGGTTTTCCTTAGTTGCGACCGGCACCGTGCGCAACAAGTCCCGCACTAACCGATCCAGTTCCGCGTCGGCAATCAGATGTGCGGTCTGCTGCCCGCGTAGCGAGCCACCCAGCAAACGAGAGAGACTCAATACCGCAGCGCTGCCGCATGCCATGCAGTGAGGCGTGTTGTTCTTACTGATAATTTCGCAGGAAACACAGAATACAGCCGTCTGTAATGAGACAAAGTGTATATCTTGCCCGCTCAACGACTCCATCTTTCGGTCTTCCTCCGTGCGCTTGCTCAACGCGAGCGTTAACCGTAATGGAGATGGGTGCGGCTAAAAAGTAACGCGATTGGTTCTGGCTGTGGATAAAAGGACTAAACGAACTAATCGCCGAGCCCAGCGGCCATCGCAGCCGGAACAGAGTTCAAATTGGGGAGCAGATGCGTCTGGCTCACAGAGACACGCAGAACAGCGTCCGCCAAGGCAGCGGGGAAGACAGAGATCAGAAGGTTAATGTCGAATTGCAAATCTTTCGTGTTATAGAGGCGATGGATCTTCATGGCGCCAATCCTGCAATGATTGCTGCTTACCAAGTCTAGACATAGGCTCCATGACGTCGCCATTTCCTCGAACCGGGATCGCAGTTTTGTCCAACGCACAAAGGGTTGACGATTTTCATCGCTCATCAGCTGAAATCCGCATTTAAGGGAAAAGTCGGGTGACGCGACGTCAAAATGCAAATCGAGCGCATCAAAATCGTTGCCGCCAAAAGCAGCGATGAGTATGGAAGCGAGTTGATCGCCAGTTTGCGCGACTTTCAACTCCTCCACTGCGCGGCGAATGGCCAGATTGTTAATCATAATTCGACGCTGTTCGATGGTTCGTTGAGCGACACGGCGGAGCTCGCCAAATTCCAAATATCCCAGGTGTTGTACGCCAACCCAGATACCTGTACCCAGCACAGCGAGAACTAATCCCAGAGTGCTCCCAGCGGGCCACAACAGGAACAAACTGAGTAGAGCGAATATCCCCGATGCGCCATAGAGAAGAATCACGACCTGCCGGTGGGAAAGGCCAAGTTGCAACAGCTTATGGTGGATGTGCTCTCGATCCGCGGTAAACACAGGCCGCCCGCTAATAAAACGCCGCATAATCGAAAGCACTGTCTCTAAAATCGGGAGCCCGAATGAAACGACCGGTATGGCGATCGCCACGGTTGTAGGGGCTTTTGCCGCTCCCTGCAAAGCGAGCGCACTCAGCAAGAAGCCGATGAACAGACTCCCGCAGTCGCCGAGAAAGATCGTCGCTGGATTGAAATTGAAGCGGAGGAACCCAAGAATTGCACCCGCCAATGCCAGCGTCATGAAAGTCACGAGCGTCGAATGAGCCAGCAGCGCGACCACAAACACCACGAGGGTGGAGAACAGAGCGGAACCAGCGGCCAATCCGTCGAGCCCGTCAATCAGATTGAACGCATTAGTGACCGCCAAGACCCAGAGAATGGTTAACGCAAGACTTATGAACCAGGAAAATTGGTGTCCTCCAAAAAGCACAGGGAGGCTGTTGATTCGCAGACCGCTGGCGAACAGCATGGAGGCAGCAATCGCCTGTATGACGAACTTAATCGGAGGCCCAAGCGGATTCAGATCGTCATAAACACCCAACAGAAACACAAGCGTTCCCGGAAGCAGAATGGTCAGCCCCGCTTTTGCGGAAAGCCCGAGGTTCCACTGAGGATAAAGCTTACCCACCACCAGTGAGATAAATACGCTGCTCAAGAACGCCAGGAAAATAGCCACTCCGCCCAGGCGGGGCAATGGCTCGTTATGCAAGTGACGGCTGCTACCTGGCGCCGCGACCCATCCACGGCGATTAGCAACGTCTCGTACAAATTTTGTCAGGATGAATGAGACGAATAGAGAAACCGCAAAAATCCCCAGAAAGAATGGTGTCAACCCGTTTCCCCCTCCACAATGAACCCACGCGTATTGCGTGAGGCTTCAAGCGGATACCTCGCATTCAGAATACAGTTATGGGAAAATTTGTCGCAATTCCTACTTTGGTACCTTTGATTACTATAGTTCCACAATGCGGCTTCGACTTCAAAAATAAAACCTGTGCTAAACTCGACGCTTCGAGTCATGTCAACGGGTTTGATAATGCCGGTTTCCGTATTGAACCGGTCACTTCGGGGAAGCAGAGGCATCCTGCCTCTCATACTCTTCATTGCGTTTACGATTTTCATCAGCTCTGCCCAAACCGGCTCAGGGCCAAGTGCACCACAAAGTTCGAGCGCGCCCGGCGGCAACATCGCAAAGCTTGGGCCAGATGATCTCGTCGAAGTGAGTGTGTATAACGTTCCTGAACTCACCTCGAGAGCTCGCGTCAATAGTAGCGGCAACATTTATCTACCGCTGATCGGCTATGTTCAGGTTGGAGGTCTCACCTTGGATCAAGCGCAAACGCTGGTGGAGAAGCACCTGTCCGATGGCGGGTTCGTCAAGGACCCTCATGTTTCGATTTTGGTTGCGCAGCCGGGGGCTCAAGGAGCAAGCGTATTGGGTCAGGTGAACCGGCCGGGCGTATATCCCGTATCCGCGGGGGCGCGACTCTTCGACCTGGTTTCGGCCGCTGGAGGACTCACTGATAAGGCTGGCCGAAGCGTTACGGTTACACGCCGCGATCAACCCGATAAACCGGTCGTCGTTGATTTAGCGCGCAACCTCGAAGACACGCCCGAAAACAATATAGCCATCCTCCCTGGGGACACGATTGTGATTCGCAAAGCCGATATCGTTTATGTCGTCGGAGATGTGGGAAGACCCAGCGGCTTTCTTATGGAGAGCGGACGGTTGACGGTACTCCAAGCGATCGCCCTCGCCGGTGGCACAACACATACGGCAAAACTCAGCGGCGCCCGGCTTATTCACAAGGGGCCGGATGGCTTGTCGGAAACCAGCGTACACCTGCAAAAAATTCTTTCCGCCAAATCGCCCGACATTCCGATGCAAGCTGACGACATTCTGTTTGTGCCGTCGAGCACGGCCAAGGTCCTGGCCAGCCGAACGGCGGAAGCTGCTATGCAGGCTGCGACTGCTGTCAGCATCATTGCGGTGCAGTAGCCTTGCGCCGAAGAATATCCTCCAACACAATCAAATATGTCTTGGCAGTGCTTGCCCGTGACGCATTTTCAACCACGTAGTTGCGTCCGTTAACGCCGAGTCGTTTCCGCAATTTTGCGTCATCTGCGAGTTTAAGGATTGCGTCACCAAGAGCATCGGAGTTCTCTGGTTCCACGAACAACCCTGCCTGAGCGCGTTCCAAGAGTTCCCGGGCTTGACCGTCGACCCCGAGAATTACGGGGCGGGCACAGGACATAAACT
>JBEKTR010000217.1:0-6294 GCA_049515835.1 Terriglobales bacterium | reverse complement strand
CAGAGCGCCGCCGTCGCTTCCTGTCCCGCCGGCAATTTGCAAATTGCCGTTAGCCACAGCCACTGCGCTCGAGGGATCCATCACACTCCACCGCGTCGGATCAAGCTGCGTTCCCGTATACTCCTCGTCGAACACCGTCGTGCTCGTCTTCGTGAATGGCGTTTGCGACAAATAAAATCGCAGCGTCAGTCCATCGCCGATAAAATAATCTGTCACATACGCTTCTGGTTCTTCGTCGCCGACCACGGTTACGTCATTGATCAAACTGTTCGCCGGAACGATCGTCAGTCCCCCTGGCGAGAAGGTCGCATCGCTCTCATTCAGCGTATGCGAGGTCCCTCCCACCGCTGCCAGGCTAAGCGCCCCGTTCGTCAATTGATATGCCGTCCGCGCCTGCATCGCAATCTCTGCCGCCTGCACCGACCAAGTTTTCTGTGGATCGCCAGGATACGTCACAACCGTGTCCACGCTCTGGGCAGCGGATAAATCGAACGCGCCCGGCAAAGTGTCTTGCGTGAGTTGCTGCAAGGCACTGCCCGCGCTCCGATTTACAAAAGGCGCGCATATAGGCAGCCGCTTGTCATCCAGCAAAAATTCATCACTGTTCGCCGTAACATGCACGCGATAAACCGCCCCGTACGTCCCGCATCCCAGATATTCCAGGGTCGGCGCCGCCGTCAAATATCCGGTAAATAAAAATGCGCCACTTTGCATCACTAGCGTGATTCGCCCGCCATTCGCGGGAACTACAAATCCTGCGCCGTTCGTCACCAGGGCCGCTATCAGCTTCGTGGGCTGATTCAGCTTTCGCGTGATGACCAGCCGCGCTCCCGGCTCAACCGCGCTCGTATAGTCGCGCGGCCCGTTACCGTCGAAATTGTCGATGAACAGTCTCATAAATAATTTGTCCACTCGCGATATGTGAGCTAGAATTTCGCGCAATGCAGATTGACGATCTCGTCCGCGCATATCAGGCCAAGACCGACGAAGAATTGCTCCAGCTCGTGAACGATCCGACGCAGCTCACGCCCGAGGCCGTCAACGTTCTAAATGGAGAATTGGCTAAACGTCGCATTACGCTGGCGCCCAAACGAGGCGAAGAGCCGCAGGCCAAAAAACGAACGCCTCAGGAAATAGAACTTCCTTCGTCCAACATTCCTGCGAAGAAGTTTCTTACTGACGTGCTCGCCATCTACAGCAACCACTTCTGGCTCTTCTTCAAAATGGCTCTCCCGACCGTGTTTGCCAGCTGGTGTCTCAATACCTGGCGACTTCGGGAGTTGCCCATACTTTCTCGCAGATTCGCCCAGCATCTGGGCGAGCTCGGGATGTGGCCGGCATTGCTGGAGATGGGCCTCGTCACTTGGGGCACTCTTTTTGTATCCTGGACACTTTTTTCGGGCCTGTTTGTCGCCATCTCCGCGGCAACCCGGCAAATCGAAGCAAGCGCTTTGCCCAGCTTCATGGGCTCTCTTACCATCGTCGGAAGACGGTTCCGCCAGTGGTTTGCAGTCGCCAGGATACATTTCTTGCTGTTTGTCTTGCTAGCCTTTATCGCCGTGGCGCTCTTTAGCGTTTTTGCTCGGTTGCGGCTGGCGTATCGGCCGCCGGCTTTTCTTGCTGTGTTTTGTGCACTTATCGCCGCCTTCGTCTTTGTGCTGTCCCGCTTCGCGCTCAACATTCCGGCGGCAATTCTGGACGAGGTTCCCGTCAAGCAATCTTTTTCTCTCAGCTACCGGCTCACCCGCGGCAAAGAGCGAATCTTGGCCTCCCTTCTTGCCAAATCGATAATCGGCGGCTACATCGGTGCATTCCTGCCATTCTGGATTGCACGCTGGATGTGGCCGCCCGAGTCCCTGCCAACGTCATCGCATTCAACCTTGATTGCGGTTTCCATTCTGTCGGTCTCCGCCGTTGAGCCCGTCATGTTCATTGGCTTCGCGCTGCTCTACTTAAGAATGACTGTCGCCTTTCAACCGGCGCGCGAAGCATACTCGATCGGTTGACTCAGTACACCGCCGCCATCGCCGCCGGAAAATAACTGCGATAGCAAACCACCGTCTGCCCATCGTTCTCGTCCACATGCGGCATCGCCTGAAAAGCCGACTGCAGGGCGAGTGACGAAACCGGCTTGGCGATTTCAACTTCGTTCTCCCGCTGCCACAATTTTGCCGACCCCGCTTGCTCGCTGGGCGTCAATCCCAACTTCATGAACCGTTCAATCGCCGTCGTCGGACTCAGCCGCGGATAATGAAAGCAAACTCGCCCGCCCGACTCCTCTTCATGCACAAACAGCGCCGACCACTCCTGGAAAAACGCTCCGCCTTCGCGATCTACAAATGCGATCACTTGCTGCGCGCTCGCTCCCGACGCTGGCGCGCCGCCCAACAATGGCTGTGCCAGCAGCAAAGAATTCGTCGTCACTTGCGCTACTCGCGCCACGTTAAACGTCACCCGCCGGATATAGTTCGCGTCATAATTCACGCTCGCCGCCGAGCTTACATACGCTCCCGTCAGCCCTGTGCCTACATATCCGGTCTGTCCCTGATAATCCACGTCCACGGCAATCAATTCGCCAGCGGAAAATTGCGAAACCGCGGAACCCACCACCAATTCGCTCGCTGTCGATCCCGATAATATGGCGACGGCAGGCAAAGGTGTTCCGCCCGAAGGTTGCGCATTCGCATTCGGAGTCGGCGCCAGCACATTCATATGCTCCGCCCCGCATGCCAATGCCATCTGCAATTTGCCCCATTCGCGGAATTCAAATTCAAGCCGCACATCGAGCGGCCCGCGAAACTGCGCTACCGGTACGCCCTGCGCACCAGCCCGCAACGGCTGCGTCGTCATTCCGCAGTAGCGCACCAGATTGTCCACCCACCCCAAATCGAGCCACGGCGCCGGGGGAGCATTCAGCAAAAACATTCCGTACTTTCCTGGATCGAACAACGTCGGCGTACCCGTCGCCTGATTCATCGGCGCAAAGAACGCCCGCACTCGCTGCGATACTGGCACCATCGCCGCCCGCACTGGCATCGTGCTCATAACACACTCACCTCGGAGAAGAAAAATACTTTCAGGCTCGCGCTGCGCTCCAACCGCACCCCTTCGCTCAATCGCGGAAGGCCCTCACTCCGCAATGCTTCGCCGCCCACAACTTTCCCGAACACCGGGAACGTCCAAAAAATATTTGTTCCCAAATCCACGCTCGGCGACTGCGTGTAATCGCGTTTCGATGTCCACTGCGGCTGGCAAATCGCAACCAGTTCCATGTCCAGCGCTGCCAGGGCGCGTCCGCGGTCCACGCCGCTTTGCTTGCTGCCAAACGTGTGATGAGAAATTACGCACTCCATGTCCATGAGCGCCCGGTCGCCCGCCTGCATGCCCGCCACCTGCGCCGCGCCCCACTCAATGTAAAAAGCATCCGGCAACGGAACCACGGGGATGGCCAGTTCGTTTTCCGCCACAATCAGCGCCGGCCGCGTGATCCCATTGACCGTCACCGTCTGCTGCGGATATAGCGACTCAATCCGCTGAAGCAGCGCCATATAAAAACTATCTTTTGCATATTGCATGAATAATTCCTGTCACTCAAAAGTCTTGTCATTCTGAGAAGGCGGATTCGTTCGCTTACGAACAAATCCCCACGAAGAACCTATGCATTTGTTGTATATAAATTGGCGGCACCAACAATCTCTCACTCCACCGCCGTCAGGTGATACAGATACTCCACTCCCGCAAATGTCTCCGTCGTCAAATTCTCAACGTGATACGTGTCTCCGTCATAGACCACGCCCAGCGCTGAGTTGAAGAGCGCTTCGGCGGTCGCAGCGCTCTGCGAAATCAGCGCGTCTGCCATGGAATTTGCGGAGATCAAAAATTCAACGGTCTTGCGCGTCCCGTTCGCGGGTTGCGGCAGATTTCGTGCGACTACCGGAGAGAACTGGACTTCCACGGTTCCCGGATCCACTAGCCCGATCTGCGCGCTGGGGTCGTTTGGCAACTGCGCCGCGGGAAACAGCACTGTAATCGTGTCTCCGCCGAGACTCTGCAACATGGCCTGCGCCATGCGTGCCACCGCCGAACCATAAATGCCTGTATGCACGCCTGTGTTCGACATGGTTACCCAACTTTCTGCGCCACATAAGGCGCGAGCATCTGTTGCACGGTCTGGTCGAGCAATGAGTCGCTGAAATATTGCATGGCCAGTTTGTCAATCTGGCTGGACTTGACGTTGATCCCGTTCGTAGCCATCATGTTCTTCACAATCTGCGCGCACGCGAACTTCACCGTGTCGGGAATCGGACTCAAGCCCGCCGTATAAACGATGTCCACTTCGCTGAACCACAGCCCCACGATGTTCAGGGGCAGCGTCAATTCACCAGTCGCTGCGAAGAAGTCAATGGCAGACACATCGATCGCCGTCCATACTCCCGGCAATCCGAATGTCAAAGCCACATCCAGCCGCAAATCGTCGAATGGCCACTCGCCCCGCCGCGGAATGCAGTATCGTCCCTGCGCTGAAACCAGCGGCAGTGTCGCAGGCGCCAGCGGCACCAGCGGCAAATATGTCAGCCTCACTGTGTTGCGGTCCGGCTCTATGCGTATGCGTTCTTCATACTGCGTGATGTTCAGGCTCATCCGTCTGCAATGCCCGTCAATCAAGGACGAAGCTGCCGCGACCACCGCCTGCGGTGTGTTCGCATCGAGCCCGTATGTCTGATATTCCGTCGTCGCTAAATAGCTCATGGATCTGGATCCCTTCCAATGGATGCCCCACCATTTCGCGTCTTTTGCGAAAGGATGGGAGATACAAAAACAGGCCCCGGACGCCCAGGGCGTTTGAATGCCCGGCGTCCAGGGCCGCTTCCTGTTAACGGTTGACTTTCACTTCGTAGTGCGCATAGTTCGGGCCTTTCACGACCACGGCGCCGAACTTCACCACCACCATTTGTGACGCAAGACTTCCCACCAGTCCCAGTTGGAATACTCGCGGATTCGGGTCCGTGAGCCAGTGGTACTCAATCAGGTCTTCCGTCACGATGTACGCCGGCAGCACCGCCGTGCCGCTGCCCGGTGTGCCCGTGTATCCAATCGCCCATTCCGGAATCAGCGGCAGGTTCCCAGCCTGCGTCGAGAGCATCTTCACCGTCAGCCCTGCGGTGATTTCCTCGGTTTGCAGCACGACGTTGTATTCCGCTTTCATTTCGCGATCAATTAAATCCAGTAGTACTGGATTTGCATAAATCGCGGTTGGCCGGACGTTGTACGACGAGTTCGATACCATCTGCGCGATCGTGCTCTTGAATCCATCCACGATGCTCGATGTCGTCGAAATGGTCGTTGTGTTTCCGCCTCCTTCAATCTGTGCAATCGCGCCCATGTATTGCAGCGTGGTCGGACTGCTCAGCGATGTGTCGTTGCCATTCCACAGCGCCACATCATGGGTTCGAAGCAACCCTTCCACCGAATCCGCCAGATCTTTGGCTTGCAGGTACGCGAACTGGCTCTGCTGCGCGCCCACTTCCAAATCGAACAGGTTGTAATTGATTTGCGACACCAGCGCCTTCAGCGGCACTGTGCGTTCCACCCGTGTTGGCTGGCCCACGGTTGCCGTGATATTTCGGGGATCCACAAACGCCTGCGCCGCGGACGGCGAGTTGATCGATGCTTCTTCGAAAAACCGCGAGGGATGGCCGGTTGCGGGCACTTGCTTTGCCCGCTGCCCAAACACTCCGCGTCGTCGCACGATGTCGAAAATCTCCGTCTGATACCGGTTCACTTCAATCGCGCCCGGCCCCAGAAAGTCGGCAGCCGCATTCAGATCAATAAATTGTGCTTTCATGTTTTCTCCTCAATGTGATTTGTCCTTGCTCGAAACTCTTGTGCAACAAAAAAGCGCGGACAAATCCGCGCCTGATAAATTCTGCCTGTCCCACCCTGGCCATGTTGTTTGTGACAGGGCGGGACGGCCCAATCTTTGGTTGCCCCACCATTTCGTGTTCTTTGCGAAAGGGTGGGATGAAGCGAACGCGTGCCTAAACCAATGCCGCCAGCAAATTGTTAATCAGCGTCAGATTTGGGTCCGCAGAGTCCGTCGCCGTCGCCATGGTGTTCAGTAGTGTTTTGATCTCGTCGGCCTTGGTGAGACACAGGTTTGCGTTCCCCTGCAAATCCTGGTGATCGCCGCTTCCACTGGTGGACTTCGTTTCCGAGGCCGTCGTCGGCACCGTGGTCGCAAGCGTAGTCAAATCCGTAACGATGTGTGTCGATGCTGCCATGCCATTCTCCTTT
>JBEKTR010000216.1:0-6305 GCA_049515835.1 Terriglobales bacterium | reverse complement strand
TCCGCCAAACGTGACGCCATGAACCGCGGCGATCGTCGTCAACGGCGCCTCATCGATCGCATTCAATACCGCATGAATCCGTTCCAGATACTCGCGAACCCCTCGCGCCGCTTCACCGCGCGTCAGAGGCTGAGACTTCGCATATAGTTCGCGCAAATCTGCGCCCGCACAAAAACCCGGCTTCATCTCGCTATGAATGATCAGACCACAAGCATCTCGGCTCATTCCCTCCAGCGCGGCGGCAAATTTTTCCAACTCCTCGAGCGTGAGCGAGCCGATCTCGTTGCACGGCGCGCGATGCAACGCCAGCTCGATAACGCCATCGCGGACATCCCACGAAACCGCCTGACCTTGATACGCCAAAGTTCTTCTTTCTTCTTGCAGTCTTTATCCGGCCCGCTTTACCGCGTACATCGCTTCAATTTCGGTTTTGAATCGCGCGGCAATTAAGTCCCGTTTCAGCTTGCCATTCGCTGTGAGCAGCCCATTCTCAATCGAAAATGGATCCGGATGCACATAAAACGCTCGTACCTGCTTGTAATGCGGCTTGCCCTCGTTCAATTCGTCGAGAGTCTCTTGAACACGATCATGCGAGACTTTTCCTGTAACGATCGCGCTCAGATATCCGCGTCCATTGCCCATCAGCACGACTCGCGTCGCCTCTGTAAGATTTTGCAGGATCTCATCTTCAATCGGCTCCGGTGCAATATTGTGACCCGACCCAAGAATCAGCAGGTTCTTGATCCGCCCAATGATTCTCCAATTTCCAGCCGCATCCGTCTCGCCCTGATCGCCGGTATGAAACCAGCCTTCGCGCAGCGCCTTTGTCGTTTCCTGCGGACGATTCCAATAGCCCGAGAAAATATTCGGACCACGCACCACGATCTCGTCGCCCTCGGCAAGTTTCATCTCAATGCCTTCGATCGCCTGCCCCACGCGCCCCGGCACCGCCCGTCCCGGAATGTCCATGGTACAAATCGCAGTCGTCTCGGTAAGGCCATACACTTGCAGCACTGGGATACCCAGACTCATAAAATAAAGCTGCGTTTCTGGGGTCAGCGGCGCCGAACCGCAAATCAGCGCTCTTAAATTCCCGCCCGCCATCTTCTTTCGGATTGTCGGAAACACCAATGCATTCCCGATCTTCAGCCATAACGAATCTGTGAACGTCGCGCTGCCCTCCCGTTTGCGCAACCACGCCACGCGCGCTTTGTTGTACGCCTTTTCTGCGAATCCACCCTTCTTCGCAATCTGTTCATCGACGGCTTTGCGCATCCGCTCCAGCAATTGCGGCACATTCAGAAAATAATCCGGCTCAACTTTCGCCATCTCCGCTGGAATGCGATTCAAATCTGTATTCAGAGAGAGCTCGCTGCCGCGCTGCAAACATGTAAGCAGCAAAATCCACGATCCCGCAAAGCAGAACGGCAAATAGTGGTACACCCGGTCCTGCCCTTGTCGCTTCTCCATCAGCGAATCCAGTCGCTCCGACGTGCATCCGAGCATGTGCGACAAGTTGCTCGCATCCAGGACCACGCCTTTAGCCTCCCCCGATGTCCCCGACGTATAAATGATCGCAACTGGATCGGCCTTATCAGTGTGCGGTTGCCCCGCTTCTCGCTGCTTTTGCGAGAAGTCGGAAGGAGATAGCTGAAACACATCTTCCAGCAAAACTCGTTCCGGCGCTTCTTCCCAGTTTTGCTCAACCGCATCGCGCAACGCCCCGTCTCCGCAAACAATCAAGGACGGCCCGCAATCTTTCATCATCGCGACTAACTCTTCGGGAGCTTGCCTCGCGTAGAGCGGAACCACAATCAATCCCTCCGCCATGATTGCCAAATCCATCGCCACCCAGCGGACACTGTTTGCCGCGAGCAGCGCACACCGCTCCCCTTTTCGTAGTCCCCGCGTCCCAAGAAATTCCCGCGCCTGCGAGATCATTCGCAGCAATTCGGCGCCCGTCACTTCGACGTCGCCGTTCTCCCGCAGTTCGCGCAGGACTGTCTTGTTCGCAGACGCATTCAGTTGCGCGAAAATGTCGCTCAAAAAGCTCATGCCAACTTTGCCGAAAAATTAAAGCCTCTTAGTTGTACTTTGCTATCAGTTGATGCAACCCTGCTCCCATCGGCGGTAAATAATCCTCCCAGTTCCACTCACCGGTACGCGTTTCAAACTCCGGATACCGCCTCTTCACTTCTTCCTCAAAATGCACCCCCATGCGCGCCATCACCTTCAAATTGCGTACGGTTGTCCGCCCAATGCCATCGGCAATTCGCTCACCTTCGCGCCCTAACAAATCCAGCGCCCTCAATAACTTCCCTTCCAACTCCGGATCATCCACCGTCATCAGCAACTCTTCGTGTCCGCGTTCCTTCATCAAATTTCGTATGCGCTCATCCATCGTGATCCCTGCCGACGGCACCAGCGCTGGCATCGAAGTCACAATCCCGTGGTAACGCGACGAAACCATCATGTGACACGCCCGCAGAATACTCACTAGCTCATACATGTTGTAGTCGTCGGAACTGAGCACCGGCACACCACCGAGCCGTTCCGAGATTTTTCGCGCCGGACGCGCATCCAATCGCTCCGTGGCCACCATGATGACAAACACATTGTGTCGCTTGCGGAATTCCCCAACCGCATTCGCAATCGCAGATAAATAATGTTCATACGCCTTATCCGCGGCCGGCCCCGAATTATGGAAATACACCGAACGGTAATGGCTCTCCTTGTATGTTCCCGTCAATCCGTGCAACGCGAACTTTGCTACGGAAGCCTTCACCGGCCACTCAAACGGATTAATCGGGCACACTACCAATACCGGAGTCTCCCCATCCCAACCTACGTCCCGCAACGCTTTTCGGCCATATTCAGCCGGCAATGGTTCAAACGTCCACGCCGTGTCCGTTCCTAACTCTGTCGGGACGCCCAGCTCGCGCAGCACCGTCCGCGACTCTTCATTCCGCGTGATCACAAACGAATCTTTGCAATAGCGCCCGCACATCTCCCGCACCAAGCGGTCCATGTGTCCGGCTTCCGCGCCATACCCAACCGACAATTTATTCTGCGCCGCGGCGATTCCCAGCGATCCAATCATCATCGTCGTCAGCGCGTTCGCGAATTTGCTCTTGAACATCGAGCCTTCGCACGCTACTACTCCATGATGTTTCGGCACTTCCTCGGAAAGAAAAGGAGGAAAAATATCCGGCAGAAAAACCTGCTTCGTCTCGCGGAAATATCCCTCGGAGCGCTGAAAGCTCTGTGACATCACACTGAACTCGACCCGCTCCGCGCCCAGCACATGCCGCAGCTGCCGCAGCATCTCCTCCACTCGCACGTCTGAGCCGGTGTTTCGCGTCCCGTTGTATCCCGCAAACAACAGCTTAAGTTTTTCGCCCGGCTGCCAGGGTTTGCCATAGCCCAGCATCCATCCCGCTTTCGATTTTTCAATAATGGCGCTGACCCACGCCTCAAGCACCAGGTCCATCATGCGGCGGTCCCTCGCTGCACAGGCCACTCCTGGTACGGATATTGGAACTTCGTATCAGAGCTGAATTTCAGCAATGGATAGCTATATTGCGAAAACAGAGCGGGCTTGCGCCCCAACTCCGAAGTGACGCGCGTATTATCAAACACGGTATTCCAGGTGAGATACGGCATAAAGACTTTCAGCAGGGCCGCTCCATGGCCCATGCCGCCGCGTTGGTTCGCCAACATATTCACCATTCCGCTGAACGGTTTCTCCAGCATCGGCAGAAATACCGGACCGCGCTTTCGTTGGGCCGCCGCCAGCGCATCCGTCAATTCTTTGAACGTCTGCGAACCCGTTCCCGAAGAAAGATGGTAGGTGTCGTACTGCGGTTCCGCTTTCTGGTGCAGAGTCGCAATCGCATCCGCCACAAAATCGACGTTCACAATATCAATCTTGTCCGTTGCGCGAAACGGCAGCATCGGCAACCCGGCCAGAAAAACAAACGATCGCACCATGTCAAACTGCGTTGTCTCCGCGCGCCTGCTGTCTCCCAGCACAATGCTAGGCCTAAAGAAAGTCAGCGGGACCTCTGGCAACAACTGCCGGATCATATGTTCATTGAATTTCTTCGTGCGAGCATACGGGTCGTAGTCCGATCGCTCCCAATCAATCGACTTACCTTCGGTGACAACTTCATTCGATCGCTTCCCGCACACCGCCACCGTGCTCACCTGGCTAAACCTTCGCAGCCCGTGATAATGGTGGCAACGCCGCGCTAATTGCACGACTTCGAGCGCACCGCGCAGGTTTACATTCAAGCAACTCTTTTCCGATTTGCGGTTCAGCGATGCTGCACAATGAATCACCGAATCCGTGGAATGAATGAGCCGGTCGTAATCGTCGCGTGCCAGTCCAAAACTTTCGAGCGTAATATCGCCGCGAAAAACCCGCACCCGCGTCTGCAAATGTTCATAGAAATTCGGGAAGTCCATGTGCAATTGCAGCCCCTGCCAAAGCCGTACTTCCGCTTCATGCGGATCACGCGCTCTGACCAGCAAATTCAGCGCCGCTCCGTCTTTGAGCAGGTTCGCCGCCACGTGCGCGCCGATGTATCCCGTCGATCCTGTAAGAAAAATTGCCATGATTTCTAAACTTTTTGTTGACTACAGTAAATTGTCATTCCGAAGCCCCGCGCTTTCTCTAGCGGGCAAAGAATCTCGCGCGTAGCTCTACAAGACCTAGCCCGCCTTCACCACTTCCCCACTCTCGAAAGTCCGCGCCGCCCGCGCTTCCAGCGGTCGCCCTTCAATCAGCGGATACGTCCACTTCCGCAACGCCGGAATATGCACATTCACCCAGTAATCCCACCAGTCAATCGACCGAGTATCGTATCCGAAATCCGCACGTTCTTCCGGCACCAGCGCGTATGCCAGCTTCTCGATATTGTCCGCCACAAAATCATGCTCATTCAGCAGGATGAAAGGCTCAAACAAATGGATCAGCTTGCCCACTCTTTCCAAACTTCTTTCCGTCTTCACCAGTGGAGTCTTCTTGAGCGGTAGCGGCGACATGATCCGTTGAATCGCTTTGATCATCGCCATCTGCGCCGGCGCCGACATCCTGCGATACCTTTGCTTCGAAACCGGGATCGCGTCTAAGCGCAAGCGCAGCCAATATTCCAAACCTTCCTGCGCCCGGTAATGCTTACGGTGCGCCAGCGACGTCAACTCAATCGAACGCCGCATATCGCATGGGTTCGTCACCGACGTTGCCAGTTGATACACCTTGTCATTACGTCGTTCGATGATGGCGGCCGCAATCAGCGTCATCCCATCGCACACCGCATCCACCGGAATAATGTCCAATCGCTTCCGTTCATTCGATGGCAATTGCCTGAATGACGTCCCCAACAAATATGACAAAGACGCGGAAGTATTAATGCCCTCATTCCATCCCAAAAACGGCTTGGCTACGGAAGTTTCAGTGATGGATGGGCGCACCAGCGCAATGGGCAGTCCCTCTCCGAATTTCTCAATCAATGACTCCGCCAATCCTTTGGTCAGAGTGTAAGTATTCGGCCAGCCCAATTCCGCTGCTCTTTTCGTTCCCGCTTCTGTCAGCGTATTTCGCAGCCAGCGAAAACGGTTCTTGCGAATCTGGTGTTCCAGCGCCGCACCGTGCAGGTCTTTCGCCGCATGTTCCTTCGTTACGGCTTCACGCCGTAGTTCCAACGTGACTTCTTCGCTTTCCGCGCGCTTCTCCGTCTGTCGAATCAACTCATGCAACCGTCGCCACTCCGCTTCAGCGTCAAAATTCTTCACGCGTGCCGGGGTATAGTTTGGTCGCAACTTCTCGCTTACTCGTCCATCGCGCGCCCCCGCCGCATAACAGGTCGAAAGATGCATCAGCCCCGCATGGTTTGTGCTCCGCACAAAATCGAGCACATGCATCGCGGCATCCACATTAGACGCCAGCGCATCTCGCAAATCTGGATTGAAATCCGTAAGCCCGGAGCTGTTAATCACCAGATCCAGCCGCCCCCGCAACCGCTCGGCAGTCACCGGATCAATTCCCAGCCCGTCGTGACCCACATCGCCTTCCACCACTTCCACTCGTTGCTCTAGAAATCGTCCCAACGCCGCGCCATACACTTCATATAAGGGATCAAATACCGGCGATTCCGCCACCAACTTTTCCCAGCGCCGCACCGCCGGATTCGATTTCTGCCGCCGGATGAGCAGATAAATCCGCCCTATCTCCGGCAATTGCATAAGCGTATTCACCAGCCAAACTTTGCCGATGAACCCAGTCACGCCAATCAGCATGATGT
>JBEKTR010000215.1:0-6306 GCA_049515835.1 Terriglobales bacterium | reverse complement strand
TAGCCACCCTAGCCTGCCTGAAACGTGGCGGTAGGCAACGAGACGGCGCTCTTAATACTCAGTCAACTCAAAACTAAACTGCCTTAGTGTGCGTCGCCCTTTTATCGCTCGGCTCGCGGTTTTTCAATGATTGCTTCCGGATGCGCCTGGACAACCACATCTACCTCTGCGCCCTGCTTGAGCGCGACCTCCTTACCATTTTCATCGTGCAAAGTGTTTTCGATTCGAATTTCTTTGTACAGATGATCGGCACCCTCCACTGTAACCTGCGCCTTTTCGGGTTCACCGGGGTAGGGGCTCTTAATAACTTTCTCGACTTTGCCGGGCAGAGTAATTGCGGCCTTGACAGACGCATCTGCTGTTTCGTTCATTGAAGTCGCTCCTCTTCCTTAGATTTTTAGGATAACTGACTGTAATCATTTCGCGAATGCGAAGCACATCTTTGCGAATTGTCACTCGCAATTCTTGCGGAATTTTCGCCTCCAAGATGGGATATGTTCAGCCTCAATTGCTTCATAACACAGTTTGAGTATTTGCTTCTCTTGTGTAGGCATCCACGTTCCGTCCCAAGAGAATGACAATTGGATGCCCAAAAACGCAGAAAGTTATCTACAGTGAACTACTGAGGCTTCGTCGTTGTTTGCAGGCAAACCGGTTCATGTGCAAGCCGAGGATGAGCTATTGTTTGTCTGTTTCGTTCTTTTCTTCTTTAGTGCTTTTTGAGCTGCTGGACTCGCTCTTCTTCTGTTTCTTGGCTTTCTTTGGCTTCTGCTTCGCCGCGGATTTCTCGGCATCCTGCCGTTGCTGCGCCTGCTGTTGCCGTTGCGCCTGATCTTGCATTTGGGTCCACAGCGCCTGTTGGCCGCGTGAGGCGGGTCCAAGAAAAGCAGCCATTCCCAGCAAAATAAAAATCTGTGCAGCAGACGAACGCATACGAACTTCCTTAACGGCAATATAACACCGCCGCGACAGCAATGGCAGAGGCGACGTGCTTAATGACAACTCCGTCTATTTCTGGGCGGATAGCCCTGCCCCACCTCCAAACAACGTTGCTGTGTTCGTGTTCCCCGATGGCGTGATGCTAACTCGTTTGAGCGCAGTTTCATCCTGTAATAAAACCAAGAGATTATTGTCCGTGCCCGGTTGCCAGGTTTCTTTGGTGAAACCGCCGGTACTCATGGGAAAGCCCTCAATGATCGCTTTCCCGTCGGCAAAAACTCTCACCATCCCCTGGTTCATGTTCCTCGACCAGAAGAGATGATTGCCATCGCTCGAAAAAAGCAGATTGGCGTAGTAACCCGACGGCCCCAAGCGTACGGCCTTGTCATCCAAGCAAACATAGATGTCGTTACCTGCCGCTGGATTTGTTGACCGGCAAAAATAGGCGATGTGTTTGCTGTCGGCACTCCAGATGTAGGGGCGGGTGTTGATATTTGTAAGCGGACCGCTATTGATAGGCGAATAAGCGGTTTGGGCAACGCCGTCCACATAGAGCATCGGGCCATTGCGGTCGCGCAGTACAAACACGTAATGCGATGCGTCCGGACTGAAGCTTAGTGTGCCAGCCTGGCCTGCACGCGGATCCACGTTCGGGAACTTGAGCATTTGCCCGTCCATGGTGACGTAACCTTCTCCGGTGGTCGCGACGTGCCCGCCCACGGGTGAAAATGTGGTTTCAGTCCACGAGGGAATTCGCTCGGATTCCTGCCCGCCGACTACAAGGTAGCGTGCCCCAGTGCTGGTGTCGTAAGCCTGATAGAAGAGCTTGGAAGAGTCCGCGGTGTACGCCAGACTTGTCACGGTGGGGTACTCCAGTCCTTTCTTGCCATCCGAAATCACATATTGCCGGTGATTCGCGTTCTGGACCCGCGCCCCGTAATGTTTACCATCGGGGCTGAAAGTGACGTCACTGATCATGCCGGCGACCTCGCTGCCCGGTACTTCTTTACCTCCCACCACAAGAAACTGCACCGGCGGATTGATGTGTTGCCGGGATACCACAGCAACAACCATATTACCGACCGGCGGGATAAACAGTCGTGCATAGTCCACGCGCATAAAGGGTTTGCCGTCGAGCAGGAACTCTTGCACCGAACCAATTCTTGGATCCGGAACTCGGACAACTCTCATCGTATACAAGTGCTGGCTGTCGGCGCTCCATTGCGGAGATCCAGCGTCATAGGGCGCCGACTTGCCGTCAATCCACAATTTTCCCGGTCCCACGTTGCGGGGATCGGAGTTGCTGATGAAGTAGGCGACATGATTCCCGTCAGGGCTGAACGCATAATTCCGCAAGTCGGAGTCGGCCCCGAGAGGAGTGGCCTTACCGTCGAAGACGAATCGATTGGTAGTATGGCTTGCGTCGACGCTTACGGTGCTGGTGTAGAACACATGCTGGCTATTCGATGTGAAGCCGAGGGTACAACTTATGGTACTCATCGCGCCGTTGACCGTTTCCGAGCCGCGCGTGAGCTCCTTGCCGTCAACCATGACCACCCATTGATTGCCCTGCTGGCCGCAGTAGGCATAGCGATTTCCATCCGGACTGAACACAACCGGATGTCCTCCACCGCCCTCCATAAACAGCTGATCAAACTTTGGCCCGGCAACTCCGTCATAGATAATCACCGCGCGGCTGCCTGCGTGCGAGACCGTCGCCACGTGAATGCCTTTGGGACTCACCGCGACGGCAGCACCTTGTTCGACCTGGGCCATGACGACCGGATCAATCTTCGTCCCGGCTGGGGGAGTAAAAGGTCCCGTGTCGTCACCTTGAGCGTTGCCTTGAGTCGGCTTTTGTCCGGGCTTCTGCGCCACCTGCGGAGAAGACTTCTGTTGCGGCTGGCCTTGCTGCTGGCCCTTCTGTGCCTGCGCCTTTATTTTGTCCCAAACGCTTTGCGCGCCCGCTGAGGTTGTCGTGGCCAGACCGGCAGCGAAAAATAGCGCAACGAGAATCCTTTTGATCAGGGTTGACGAAATAGGCATTTAGTCTCCAAGAAAAGATTGCGAGGAATCTTACACCATCGGCGTCAGAAACGGCAGAGCTTGTCTCAGCGCCCGGAGTTTCCCCACGTGGTAAAATCAGGCACTCATGTGTGAGTAAGAAACGCGAAACCCCTAACGATTTCCTGCATAATTCTGAAGAACAGGTAAGAGCATTGCCGCAGAAGAGCTCAAACGACAGCACGCCGCCGAGCATCACCTACGCCGATGCCGGGGTAGATATCGACCGCGGCAACAAGACCAAGAAGCGCATCAAGTACCTCGCGCACAAGACCTTCACCAAAGGCGTCTTGAGCGAAATCGGGGGCTTCGGCGGCCTTTTTGCTATCGATAAGACCAAGTACCAGGATCCAGTTCTTGTATCGAGCGTGGATGGCGTGGGCACCAAGCTCAAAATAGCCTTTGACATGAGCCTGCACTCGACTATCGGCGGCGACCTGGTCAACCATTGTGTCAACGACATCGCTGTCCAAGGCGCAGCACCCATGTTCTTTATGGATTACCTCGCCACCGGCAAGCTCGATCCTACGATCGCGGAACAAGTCGTTGAAGGCCTTGCCGACGCTTGCAAACAAAATGGTTGTGCGCTGATTGGCGGCGAAACTGCGGAAATGCCAGGATTCTATCCCGAGGGCGAGTATGATCTCGCCGGATTTATTCTTGGCGTGGTCGAGCGCGAAAAAATCATTACCGGGAAGAACGTGCAGATTGGTGACATTATTCTCGGCCTCGCCTCCAACGGCCTGCACACCAACGGTTACTCGCTGGCTCGTAAGCTGCTTTTCGAAGTTGCCGGATACACCGTAGATTCATATGTGAACGAACTTAAAGGCAAAGTCGGCAATGAGTTGATGCGAACGCACAAGAGCTACTGGCCATCGATCAAGCGCCTGGTCGAAGCCGACTGCGTTTCCGCCATGGCCCACATCACCGGCGGTGGTATCACGGAAAATTTGCCCCGCGTACTGCCCAAGAGCGTGGCCGCGCAGATCGAACTCGGTTCCTGGCCGGCGCTGCCCATCTTTGAGCATTTGCAGCAACTCGGCAACGTCCCACAGGACGAGATGCTGCGAACGTTTAACATGGGCATTGGCATGTTGCTGGTGGTACCTTCCGAGAAGTTCAAGAAAGTGCAAACCTTGCTGGATCGTTCCGGAGAGAAATCATTTACCGTTGGCCGCATCGTAAAGGGTGACCGCAAGGTCACGTATATCTAATTCCCGCCATTTTACAAGAAGGCGATTTGCAACAAACGATTTGTAAAAAGTTGTAATATCCGAGAACGGTTTTTGGATCCTCCCGTCCAACCCGACGGTTATGGCTTTTTGCCACACCTTGAGGACTCACATGAAAAAAACAATTCTTGCGACATGGATATTGCTGTTGGGCTTATGTTCTATGGCGCTCGCCGCGCCGGCAGCGCCCCAAGACAACGCCGATCACACTGCACCCAGCTATGACATGAAACCGCAATCTCTGCTCGATCTCGAGCAGGTGCAAAAGAAAATGGCTGCCCTGGCCGAAGCACTTCCTGCGGATAAGTTTGCCTGGCGGCCATCCACAGATTCACGTTCCTTTGCTGAAGTTTTTCTCCATGTTTCCGGGGAACGTTATGACATTCTCGGAATGATGGGAGCCACTGCGCCGACGGGTTTTAATGGCAAGACCTACGAACAGTCCACCACGGACAAAGCCCGCATCATCGAAGAATTGAACAAGTCCTGGGAATTCAGCAAGAACGCGATTAACAGCATGACGAACGCCGATTTCGCCAAGCCGCTGCCGAAACTGGGCCCACAAGCCAATGCCGGCGATGTGATCTACATTCTGGTTGCAGACGCCCACGAACATTTGGGACAGATTATTGCGTACGCCAGAGTGAATGGTATCGTGCCGCCGTGGACCGCGGCAGCGAAGAAAAAAGCCGCAGAAAAAAAGTAGGAACGCTTGATCAAATGTAGAGCAGCGGAAGGAGGCACAACAGCGTCCTACATGACAAATATGTCTAAGCGACTCCTAGGCGCCGCGCGTCCTTCCTGGTCAACTGAACATTGAAGATTGAGGTACTTGCCTTCCTACTGAGCTCGATAAGAGCTTCGTCGATAGAGCTACGAGAGATATACAAGTCATATTCCAGAAACCGCCGCAGGTCTTCCCTATTTGCGAAACGCCTGGAGGGAACTGCTCCCCCACTTCCCGTGTAAGGTGCGAAAATGACCGAATAACGGTTGCCATTGGCAGCTTTGCCGTACTGGACAATGTGTACTGAGCCTTCTGAAACACTCTTTAATTCCTGCTCGAGCGCTTTGACGGTTGGGTCTTCAGGACTCTTTAGGAACAGTCGTCGGATTGGCACGTCCTGATAGACGCCGGCTTCTTCCAATGCCTCGATCACTCGCGAATACGCCTGTCGTGGCCCCCGCGAGTCGTACCACGAGGTTGCTATTACCAGTTGCCACTCATCCAGCTGTGAGACGTAGTTCAACTGGCATAGGCTAACTGGAACTTTTGCTAGGCTGAGCCGATAGTACCCGACCTTCGATCTCGACATCGCTTTTTACGAGTGTTGGCTTATCCATGGCAACACTCCATCCTGACCTGTAATAGCTGCGTATAGGTCACTACCTCTTAGCCCGGACGTTCTGTATCTGGCTTGCTCTGTCCAATCTTTCACCACCCCCCAATTTGCCGCCAACCTGGTATTAGTCTGCATATCCTTTCAAGCTTCGTGTCGAGTTCGGCGATTTGAAGCAGATTGGTCAAGTTATGTTCGTATAGCTTCTGTACATACTTTATCTTTGGTGGAAATTCGTACCGTCTGGTTTGCTTCGCAATACACGCCTTAAGGGCGCACTCTATGGCGTACCCGCCGAGATAGCAGGCCCCGATTTGGTTCCTGCTTCTCGCTAACACTCCCGCTTCTTTGGATCGCAATTCAGCTAGGCGCTGGAAATCCTTCCGCGTTAGAGGAATCTCTCTCATCTAAGCGCAAAGACAAATACGTAAGGCGTTATGAAAAACTATATGCTTCTCAATAACGAAGCCGAATTCCCTATCTTTTCAGCAAATCCACCGGCTCTTTGACATCGCTGACCCGGAAATATTTGGCCATCGCAGGGTATCTTTTGCCGACAGCCTCATACATGGCATAAGCCACGCGGCGATATGAAAAGTGTCCCGCGGGTCCACTCCGGAGTTCGGAAATGTAGAGCGCTTCGGCGAAATCCATTTTGAAGAGCGTCCGCTTGCGGAACCCGAGTGGAAGAGCATATTGCGAATCTTCCTCGGCCTCGCTTGCTCCTG
>JBEKTR010000214.1:0-6316 GCA_049515835.1 Terriglobales bacterium | reverse complement strand
GGTTCCACCACCTGAGCTAATTCAACTGGCTCTCCCGTAGGGGCAACAGCCTCTACTGGTGCCGTCTGGAGGGCTTCCGCGGGCGCGGTTGGCTCGATAGCGGCTGCAAGTACAGGCTCATTGGTTTCCTTGGCCAGCTCGATGGCTCTGGGTTTTGCATACACAAATTCATCGCCCCATTGACGTCCCGGATAAAACCACGCCCTCAAGGCCTCCGGCTGTCCGGTGGGACGTTCGCGGAATGTGATTACCGTTTTGTCAGTCGCTTTCAGACGGTAATTCGGAATTGCGAGGATGGTCGTGTAAAGGTGAGTTTTATCCTTACTGAAGATCTGAACGATGTGGCGGTCGGATTGTGAATTGAAAATCTTAAAGACATATGTACCCGCGGGCAAATTATGCTCGCCCACGCCCGGGACTTCGACGGGACCGCTAAAGGTGATAACGGTTTCCTTGTTCCATTCGTCGGCCGTCGCCGACGGCACAATAAAGACACACAATGCGGCCAGGCACAATACACTTGCCAGTCCTTTGAACAGTTTCATAATTTCTCCTGTGGTTTTGTCCGAGTCGCTCACACGGCGGTGGGTGGGTTATGGGAAATCTTGCGTATCGGTTCACAAGAGTTCTGCGGCCAGATTGTCCGGCTGCTTCTCAACCGTGGATAGTACCGTCACTAGTAGCGATTTCTTGTATCGAACTTACTGAGCAAAATTGACCGTCGTAGTCATTGCGCAAGTTGAGCAATGCCCTCAACCTTGGCAGCTCCGCGCGTTGTTCAATATTGACCAGAAACCAAGAAACTCTCCAAGCTATTCTGTTTGCCAGGGCACACCGATGAAAAAACAATACCTGCACCTCTCTGCATATGTTTGTCTGAACTGTTTCGGTCCCGTCATTTCTGGTACGCTCGCCGTACGCGAGAACGAAATATCCCAAGAGACAGGAATCAAGAAGGTCGGTGCAATTTGCCTTGCATGCGGCCAGCGGCAAGACGTCACAAACGATAGCAATTGTGTCAGAGAGTTCTCTCCGATTGAATGGGTTTCGGAAGGCCCGGCAGGGGCCGACTACGCAACAATTAGTCCCGAAGGGTCTGCGAGGGCCGCTTAAGGCGCACAAATTCCTAGCGCCTAGATTTCTTGGGAAGGTGTAAGAATCACAATGAGTCAATCAGAAAAGGAGAGCATTCGTTTGAGCGGGAAGGTGACTATGCTCATGGGGTAGCAGTTGAATTTGGAGGGTCTCGTTTTACTCCTGCCGGCAGAACAATCTCGACAGGTTGTACGGCTCCAGGTGATGACGAGTCACAATCTTAAGGAGCTAGCGCAGAAAATCAAAGAGACTTAAAGTTCGTGGGCGTGACGCGGATCGTATCTAGTCGTGGAGTACCACATTGAGCAGCGAGCTGTGGACCTGCAGACCGCCTTCAACTCCTCCTGCGTAGTCAATGAAGCCCAACTTCCGGAAGCGATTCATGAAGAAGCTGACCCGTGATCGCGTAGTTCCCACCATTTCCGCCAAGGTCTCCTGACTGATCTTCGGCACTACGGTTTCTGGAATGCCCTCCTTGCCGAAATGAGCGAGCAACAGAAGAACACGAGCCAGTCTCTTTTCGCTGGAGTTAAAGAGTTGATCCACTAAGTCTTCTTCGTAGCGAATATTTCGTGCGAGCAAGTATGCCACGAACATTTCAGAGAGCGCGGGTTCGCGATGCAGGGCATCCATCATGGTTTTTTTCTCCACCCGCAAGATCTCGCAGTCGGTCATTGCGACCGCGGAGCCCATTCTCAGGAGCTGGCCCGCCAACGAACCTTCACCGAAAAAGTTCTCCCTATCAACGATTCCGATCGTCGCTTCCTTGCCGTTTTTGGAAACAACGGTAAGCCTCACCTTGCCTTCTTGCACATAGAAAACGGCATCCGCAGCATCCCCTTGCGCGAATATCGTCTGTTTTTTCGGGACCGCCAGCATCTTCCTGCCATCACCGATTGTGGCGAGGAAGTTTCCGGGGTTGAATGCGCGGTCCTTTTTGGGGGCCGCGGAGATAGTCATAACAGAATTGTAGTCGGCGGCTGGCTCCAAGAGTGAGCGATTTTGCACAGTTTTTGAATACACGTGGCCCAACCTCGAACACGCAAGCCGCCATTTTATCGGGTGAGACAGCGCAAGTGAGTGAAATCGATACTTAGATAAATCGCAGAAAGAAAGAGTGCGTTTGTGGCGGTGATGATAGTTTTGATTTTCCCATTCGCTCCGCGTATATCGACTGTGTGAAACCATCGCCCCACCCATACTCGCCTGACGCCTCACTTTTCCGAACCGATTAAGCGCCTATCCCGATGCGGCTCAGTGCGGGGCAGGCCCGTGCTCAGTTCGCACTTTTCCCCAGGTTTTGCACCGCACGTAGGACAGCGAACAGACAGGGCGAGCTTCTTTTTCGCCTTCATGCCTTACACAATGGACCGTTGCTCCACAACAAGATGGTCAATAGTGACCAGTTCGAGAATCCATTTCGGTGAATACTTGCAGCAGGGGAATTGCCACCGGCGTGCTATTGTTTCAGGCCGTCCGGCGATTGGCTTTTTATGAAAGGACTTGGTTTTCATTAAGTTAGGGGCATGATGTCGCTACGAAACACCTTAGTGCCGAAAACGCAGCTGCAAGTTGTCACGCCTTCCGTGATTCGAGAAGCGTCCATCCTGCCCCGCGCCCGGTCACAATCGAAGGCATCTCTGCCCAGCCGGATCGCGGTGATCGGGAATTATCTTCCCCGACAATGTGGAATCGCCACGTTCACCACAGACCTGTGCAGCGCAATATCCAGCGAGTACGGAACATCCCGATTATTGGCCCTCCCAGTCAATGACACGTTGGAAGGATATGACTATCCTGCGCGCGTGCGGTGGTCGCTCACTCAAGATGACATGGCCTCGTATGAGGAAGCGGCTGAATTCTTAAACTTTAACAATATCGACATGGTGTGCCTCCAGCACGAATATGGAATTTTCGGAGGTCCAGCGGGAAGCCACATTCTACATATGCTGCGCAGTTTGAAAATGCCAGTAGTGACCACGCTGCACACAGTCCTTCGTGAGCCAAACCCAGACCAAATGCAGGTCATGGAAGAGATCGCAGAGCTTTCGGATCGTTTAATTGTGATGAGCCAGCTCTCGTCCCAGTTCCTCCAAGAAATCTTCAAAGTGCCGGGCAGCAAGATCGATATCGTGCCGCATGGCGTTCCAGATCTGCCTTTCCTAGATCCCAATTTTTATAAAGACCGGTTCGGCGTGGAAGGAAAAGCCGTTTTACTCACTTTCGGTCTGCTCTCTCCAAACAAGGGAATCGAAAACGTGATCCAAGCGCTGCCGCAGATTCTGTCTAAACACAAGAACGTCGTTTATATCGTGGCTGGAGCGACGCACCCTCACATCCTCCGCCGCGAGGGTGATCGCTATCGGACTTACTTGCAGGCTTTGTCAAAAGAAATGGGAGTGGAGTCTCAGGTGATCTTCCACGACCGCTTCGTTAGCCCGGAAGAGATGGTCGAGTTCATTGGCGCAGCCGACATTTACATCACACCCTACCGGCACGAGGCACAAGTGGTTTCCGGCACGCTTGCTTTTGCTCTAGGTGCAGGCAAGGCGATCATCTCGACGCCATACTGGCACGCGATCGAGCTATTAGACGACCGCCGTGGCGCGCTGGTTCCGTTTCAAAATCCCGACGCGATTGCACAAAAGACAATCGAACTCCTGGATACTCCGGCGATTCGCCACGCCATGCGGAAGCGCGCCTATTTGTTCGCGCGGGAGATGGTTTGGAAACGTGTGGCGCAGGGTTACATGGAGAGTTTCGTACGAGTCCGCAGCGATCGTATGGAGAATCCCAGAGTTCAGTTCTCCGCGCGCCTGATTCACAAATCGCTGAATCAATTGCCTGAGTTAGAGTTGAATCACCTTAACAAAATGACCGACGACACTGGAATGCTGCAACACGCGATCTTCACCATCCCGAACCGGGCGGAGGGCTACACGATCGACGACAATGCTCGCGCTCTAATACTTGCGGTGCGGCTGGAGTCTCCTGGAAATCCTCCCTTTGGAAAGTCAGAATCATCTTCTGGAACGGCTGGCTTGTATCTATCGTTCCTGGAACATGCTTTTAATCCGGCGAAGGGTAGATTCAGAAATTTTCTCGGTTATGATCGGCGGTGGAAGGAAGCCGCAGGATCGGAAGATTGTCACGGGCGCGCGGTCTGGGCGCTGGGGACTGTTCTCTCCTGCTCCAGAGATCAGGGATTGCGATGTGCAGCCGGTCGTTTGTTTGAATCCTGCCTGCCTCCAGTTGTTCAGTTTTACAGCCCTCGTGCCTGCGCCTATGCCCTGCTCGGAATTCAGGAATATCTCCATTCCTATCCGGGAGACCGCGATGCGCAGAAAGTGAGATCGACACTCGCTCAGCGGCTGCTGGACATGTACGAGTCAGTCCGAAGACCAGATTGGAAATGGTTTGAGAATGTTTTGGCCTATGGCAATGCGAGATTGCCCCAGGCAATGCTGCTCGTGGGATCAGCCTGCTCGAATGATCGCATGATTTCCACGGGTCTCGAAACGCTGGATTGGCTGTTGCTTACACAGCGTTGCGAAACCCATGGTCACTTTGCGCCGGTCGGTTCGCAAGGGTTTTACCATCAGGGTGACGATAAAGCGCGATTCGATCAGCAACCGCTCGAAGCCGCCGGTGCAGTCTCTGCTTGTTTGCAGGCGTACGGTGTAACTGGAGACAGTCGTTGGCGCGACGAAGCTTGGCGCGCTTTTAACTGGTTCCTCGGCGACAACGACCTTCAACTTCCTCTTTATGATTCCGTCACGGGCGGCTGCCGCGATGGTCTGCATCCTGACCGCGCCAACGAGAATCAGGGGGCAGAATCAACTTTATCGTTTCTGATGGCGCTCCTGGAAATGCGCTCACTGCAAGAATCTGAACTAACGGGAATTCTGTCATGACCATCACCGCAGAAAAACTTATGAACCTTCAGAGTACGGGCTTCGAGCCGCTGCTTATCCGCCATCCTGGCAATCCAATCTTGACAGCCAAAGACTGGCCCTACTCGATCAATAGCGTGTTCAATGCGGGAGCGACGCTGCTCGCGGATGGCTCAACCCTGCTGCTTTGTCGCGTGGAAGATCGCCGCGGTTTGTCGCATCTCTGCGCCGCTCGTTCTCGAAACGGTGTAGACGGCTGGCAAATTGACAGCGAGCCGACCATGATGCCGAGTCCGAAGGAATTTCCCGAGGAAATCTGGGGCATAGAGGATCCTCGCATCACTTTTGTCCCCGAGCTCCAGCAATACGTTGTCACTTACACTTCTTATTCGCGCGGGGGACCCGGAGTGTCGCTGGCCCTGACCAAAGACTTCCGCACTTTCGAGCGCTATGGCGTGATCATGCCTCCAGACGATAAAGACTCCGCGCTTCTGCCACGAAGAATCAACGGATACTGGGCGCTGATTCATCGGCCTGCGACGAATCTTGGGGCGCACATGTGGATTTCCTATTCTCCTGATCTGCACCATTGGGGCAGGCACAGGCTCATGTTGGAAGCACGCCGCGGTGCGTGGTGGGACGCAAATAAAATTGGGTTATCGCCGCCGCCGATCGAGACTTCAAGAGGGTGGCTGGTCCTTTACCACGGAGTACGCCATACCCCTTCCGGCTGCCTGTATCGCTTGGGGTTAGCTCTTTTTGATCTAGAGACTCCCGAAAAATGTCTGCTGCGGGGAGATTCGTGGATTTTTGGGCCGGAGGCTGAGTACGAGCGTCACGGAGACGTGGACGATGTTGTATTTCCCTGCGGTTACACAATAGGCGCCGACGGCGACAGCATCAATTTATATTATGGCGCCGCTGATTGCTCGATCGCCCTGGCCCGGGGCAGCATTCGTTCTTTGCTTGCTTGGTTGGATGCCAATGGAAGTTGTGATCGCCGGCGGGATGGGCAATGAAGTCGTTGCTTTGGGCTTTCCAAGTTGCCTTCGGATACCATCACAGTCGCCTTCACATCAGGAAGCGAAAACATCAAGTCTGCTTTAAGTGTGGACAGAAGTTCGCATATCCTTGGGAACTAATGCACCGCATTGGGCCAAGAGTTCCGACAATACTTACGCCCGGCCGAACGACATCCACCCCAGCTCACGCTGCTTCACTTCGATTGTCCCGCAGGCCGCACAACCATTCTTCACATATGAGCTATCTTGCTCAGACGCTTAAAGCCACCCCTGTCATGATTGATATTCCTGAGTGTGTCGAGAGAG
>JBEKTR010000213.1:0-6319 GCA_049515835.1 Terriglobales bacterium | reverse complement strand
CAAGTTCCCGAACCAACATACGTAGAACCTAAGAAACAATCAGAGCCAGAGAAGACGATTGCAGCCGTCACCTCGCCCATAGCGCCCGAAGCAATTCCCGCGCCCGCAGCAGTTGTGCCGCCGCCCGCATCCGGACCAGCCCCGGCTCCGGCCGTATTGAACGACATTGTCGCCGATCTCGAATCTTCGCTTGGCAAAGATTTCTTACCCGAAGTCACGACTCAACCGGAAGCTGCTAAACCAGAAGCCCCGGCGGCCGCCGCAGTGCCTGAGCCTGTAGTGGCTCCGCCCGTTGCACAACCCGTTCCACCAGCACCGGTCGTCGCCCCGCAGCCTGCAGCAGCAGCAGTGCCAAGCGGGCCGCTCGGCGAGTTCGTCTCCGATCTGGAATCTTCTTTGGGGGAAAACTTCCTCGCTGCTGCGCCCGCAACCGCGGTTCCAGCAACTACGCATATACCCACGCCGGCCCAACCTGCTCCCGTTTCAGCGATGTCAGCTGCCGCGTCCGCCAGTGCTTCGGGCAGCCATTCTTCGGCCACTATTCCGCCGCCGCCTCAGGCTGCGAAGGCTAGTTACGATCCATCCGCCGGAGTCGACCTCGCCAACATGTTTGGCGAATTGAAACACGAGCTGGAAGAGGACACAGCTACGGCAGATGAAGATCCCGAGACCCATTACAGCCTGGGCGTAGCTTTCCGCGAAATGGGCCTCCTCGACGAAGCCATCGGCGAGTTGCAAAAAGTCTGTCAAGCCGTGGAACGCGGCCACTCTTTTAACAGCATGATGCAGACCTATACCTGGCTGGCACAGTGCTTCCTCGATAAAGGCGTCCCGGAAGCGGCCATTCGCTGGTATGAAAGCGCGCTGAAGCTGCCCAACCTTGATGCTGAAACCGTCATGGCTCTCAACTACGAGCTTGCTTCTGCTTGCGAAGGCGCTGGCGATAAGCCGGCCGCGCTCGCCAATTTCATGAAGGTTTACAGCACCAATATTGACTACCGAGATGTCTCCGAGCGCATCAAGGCTCTAAAGTCGTAGAATGGCACGATGAGGCTGAATTTCTACCGCACCGGCGGAGCTCCTGCGTGAACGCAGATCCGAACGCGCCTCCACAACAAATCGTTTCCGGTGCCGCCGACGCTGCCCCGGCGTCTTCCAAGTCTGTCACCAGCAGCGCCCTATGGATGCATCGCCTTACCGTGCTGATGTTCGTGTGTGTATGCGCCGGCTTCGGCGTTCTGCTCGTCATGCTGCCCTGGACTTCCGCTTGGACCGACAATCGCTTCTTCATCATTTATCCGCCACTCCGTGACATCGCAGCTAACAATTTTGTGCGCGGCATGTGCAGCGGCTTGGGCGTCCTCGATATCTGGATCGGCTTTTCCGAAGCCCTCAACTACCATGAAGATCACCGGGTCTAATCCTCTGCCACCGCCATTATTTTAGGAATTCATTCCATGCCTGATGAAAAAATACCTGAAAGCAAGTTTCGCGCTCCGCTCGCCTACCAGAACGAATCCTTTCTGAATAGTCCCGACGGGCGCATTTTCCGAATTATGTCGGAATATGCCGAGCCGCTCGCCCGTTTTCGCCATGAACAAATTCAGGACACCGTCGTTTTTTTTGGGTCCGCCCGCATTCCCAGTCACGAAGATGCCAACCGCCACCTTCAGCACTTGGCACCGGACGCAGATCAAATGGTGCGCAAACAGGCGCAGTCTGCGTTGGAGATGTCCCATTACTATGAGGACGCTCGCCGTTTGGCATTCCTCTTGAGCGAATGGGCCATGCAGATCCCCGCGCGACGGCGCAGGTTCGTGGTAACCACCGGCGGCGGTCCCGGCATTATGGAAGCCGCCAACCGCGGCGCGCAGGAATCCGGCGCCAAGACCATTGGTCTCAACATTCATCTTCCCCACGAACAGTATCCAAACCCTTACATCACACCCGCGCTGAATTTTGAGTTCCACTACTTCTTCATGCGCAAGTTCTGGTTCGCCTATTTGGCAAAAGCGCTGGTCATTTTCCCCGGAGGATTCGGTACGCTCGACGAATTCTTCGAGATTGTCACGCTGGCCCAGACTCAAAAACTCGCCAAGAAAATTCTCGTCGTCATGTACGGGTCGAAATACTGGAACAAAGTCTTAAATATTCAGGCCATGGTGGATTCGGGCACCATTTCTCCCGAAGACATCGATCTATACAAAATGGTCGATTCGCCCGAGGAAGGCTTCGAGTATCTACGAGACGGCTTGACTGAACATCATCTGGGTGCACCCAAGCGCGTTGGCGAAGCGATGCCTGAAATCGCCAAGACCAATCCTTAAACTTGCTGCTTTACTACATTACCGACCGCTCGCAATTTCCCGGCGACGAGCCTTCTCGCCGCCGTCGTCTTTTCGACAAAATTGCCGAAGCTGCAAGTTGCAGCGTGGACTACATTCAGCTGCGTGAAAAAGACTTGCCGGCCCGCGAACTGGAAATTCTAGCCGAGCAAGCTCGCGATCGAATCCGCTCAGCAAAATCGCGGACTGCTCTGCTCATTAACTCCCGCATCGACGTTGCCATCGCCGTGGGTGCAAGCGGCGTTCATCTGCGCTCGAATGACATTTCTCCCGGCGAAGTTGGCGAGGTCTATAAGAAGCTTGGCGCGGGCTTGTGTGGCCCAGGCTTGTGTGGCGCGGACACTCCTGTCCGCGAACAGCCCGCATCTCCTGTGATCGCGGTTTCCTGTCACACGGTCGCCGAAGTCGCCCAGGCCACAGCCTCTCGCGGGACCTTTGCCGTGTTTGGCCCCGTTTTCGGGAAAAGCGACACACCGCCAACCGGCCTCGCCGCCCTCCGCGACGCCTGCCGCCACGGAATACCAGTTCTCGCGCTCGGAGGAATTACTCTCGAAAACGCCGATTCCTGCCTACAAGCTGGCGCCACCGGCGTCGCCGCCATTCGCCTATTTCAGGAAAACAAAATCTCTGAGATTGTCAGAGAACTGCACTAGCCCGTCCACTTCTTCCCGCTCCTGAGAATATCCATCGCCTTGGCGAGCCGCCGCGTCCGCGTTTCTTCTTGCTTGGCCTCGGTGATCGACCGCGCAATCTCTTTCTTGTTGGTGAAGCTCATCTTCTCCCAGTTGGCCTGGGCGGTCTTACTTTTGGCCAGTGCTTTCTTGAGCTGTGGCGGAGGCTCGACCGTGCGCTCTTCTCCGTCGCGCTGCATCACGACGCGAACCACGTCGCCTTCTTTCACTCTTGCGGCCTCGCGCAGAGCTTTATTGAGCGGCATGCAATGTCCCTCGCCCATGTTCGATAGCGAGGAGCGGAAAGGATAACCGTTGATGGTGCCGCAGACCGGCACTCTGCCTTTGGTCCCAAATGTTTCGACCACATCGAAAGGAGGGCGGAGCGCGCCCACGTGCCCCGGTACGCTGGCGCCGATTTTGATGTCAAACTTGAATCTCTTCACGCAGATGCTCCTGCAATAAAGGCACGTTCCCAAACACAAAACCCACGGCTTGAGCCGTGGGTTGAGTATAAAACTTCGAAAAGCTTACGAGTTACCTGCCACCATCCGGAGTTTGCCCGGCAGGAAGTGATAGGGCGGCCACGGCCCGCTGATCACAAGTTCGCAATTCTTCAATTGCTTGGCCGCGCTGTTATATCGATTTTGATATTTTTCTACTGTCTTCGAATCAATCAGGTGGGCAATGTCAATCAGCATTCCGTTGGTGTTGACCCGCTTACAGCTGATTTCCTCTTCCAGCGGATTGAACAGCTTGTGCACCTGAACTGAAAGGGCCCGCGCCTTTGTCTGGCGCTCGCGATCTTTGGAGGCTTTTTCCCTCAACTTGGTGAGATATTCTCCCCCCACCCCATCTGGAATCTGCACTTCGCCCATCGCTTCCCTGAGCACGCCATCTCGCACCAGAACTTTCAGGTGCATTTCAGCCTTGCCTCGCAACCGGGCCACGCTCTGTCCAAAGGCTCTTCGATTGGCTCGAACCGCTTGGCGCAACGCATCGTCGGTATCAAAGATCGTCCCAAAACGGAACGGCAGCACGGTTCCAGTACGGAAGCACACGCTAACCACCCGCGCATGATCGAGAACCACACGCTCATCCAGCTTTATGCTATTTGCGTTTTCACCCGCAGACTCGCGATCGTATTCGCTGACTACCACAGCAAATTCACCACTGGGATAGCTCAGGACAGGGGCGCCATTCACACCTTGAATGCCTTCCAGCAAGTAAGGACGCCGGGCTCGTGTTCCATTGTTAAGGGTTTGTTGCTCGGTTAGACAATACGCATACCACGCCATGATTAGCTTTCTCCGAACTTGACCGCAGACGCAATCCACCGCGCTGCGGGAAAACAGTTGGTTACGGCTTCTGGACCTGGAACTTGGGCAGACTACTGAAGTCGGACGCTAACAGGTGCGTCCTAAAGGCATGTTACTCCCATGTTACTCAAGTTTGCAACCATTTTGTGGCACCGGGCATCGCCAAGCGCTGCGATTATGACCCCCGTTCACATAGGGACTTTCTACCTATCGCGGCTTTCCCACGAAATCATTAGAATCAGTTCATAAATTTGCCTTAGGAGATCCATGCGCACGGCCCTCTTTTACTTCCTCCTCGCTTTTCAACTTTCATTCGTCTCAGTCTGGGCCCAGACCTGCCCCACGCGCCCATCTCCCCGCAGCACTGTCACGGATCCACTCAATGTCTTTAGCCAAAGCGGTGTGTTGTCCACTAACCTCGCCATCGAAAACTATCTAAGCTCCGGTTTCATCTTGTATTGCTATGCCTATCAGACCGGCGTCGAGGCCCCCACACTCAACCTCAATCCCGGGGACACGCTCAGTCTCAACCTCACCAATCAGATTCAGCAATATCTAGCCGCCCAGCCACTTCAGCACGAGCACAAGTCCGCCGGTTCGAATCCATCCCCTTCAAATTCCGTGCCTGCCGATTCCGATTGCAATGGCACTATGACGTCAGCCTCCACCAATTTGCACTTCCATGGTATGAACATTCCGCCCAAATGCCATGAGGATGAAACCCTCTTCACCCTCATCAACCCAGGCGATCCGGCCTTCCTCTATCAATTTCAGGTGCCTGCCGACGAGCCTCCAGGCTTGTACTGGTACCATCCCCATCCCCATGGACTGACCGAATCGCAGGTCTTGGGCGGCGCCTCAGGGGCACTCATCGTCGAAGGCATCGAGACCGTCAAACCCGAAGTCGCCGGCCTCACCCAACGCGTATTGGTGCTCCGCGATCAGCCCAGCGGTCCGATGACCATCAACTTCGTTCCCACAAGCCCCGGCACGCCGGTCATCAGCACCGCGCCATCCGAAAAACAGTTCTGGCGGGTGCTCAATGCCGAAGCCGACGTTTTTGTGAATTTGCAGATCAAAATTAACGGGACACCCCAGACTATTCAGGTTGTCGCCATCGACGGCGTCCCGTTACAAACCGACTATTTGACGACTTCCTTCGAGCTCCCCCCCGCCGGGCGCGTCGAGTTCATCATGCAAGGTCCGCCCACCGGCGGTACCGGCACATTTTCGACCCTCGGTGTGGACACCGGCATCAACGGCAATCCCGACCCTGCCGTTTTGATCGCCAACATTACGCCTTC
Source organism: Terriglobales bacterium (assembly GCA_049515835.1). Lineage (GTDB taxonomy): Bacteria > Acidobacteriota > Terriglobia > Terriglobales > Acidobacteriaceae > JAJPHW01. Next base: position 680 of record JBEKTR010000213.1, on the reverse strand, counting down.
AGGCGATCCGGCGAAGGCCACGCGCATTCCGGAACTCGATCCCGCGAAAAAACAACGGTTCGCGGATCTGATCAGCACTATTCCCGTGGCCACGCGCAATCTTTATTTCTCCGAATACCTAGGCAGCGACGGCAATTCGCAGTTCTACATCACGGTTGAAGGACAAAAGCCCAAGTTCTTTCAGCCCAACGACCCGCCAGCCATCGTTACCACACAAGGGTCAGTCGAGAATTGGACGATCCAGAATCAAGCTGAGGAAATCCACGCCTTTCACATTCACCAGCTTCACTTCATGGTCATGGCCATCAACGGCGTCGCGCTGAAATCGCCGTACATGGCTGACACCATCTCCATCCCCGGTTGGACCGGTACAGGCACCTATCCGAGCGTCACCGTTCGCATGGATTTCCGCGATCCTGAGACCGTCGGCACCTTCGTCTACCATTGCCACATTTTGCTCCATGAAGACAACGGCATGATGGCGAAGATTCAAGTGAATCCCGCGAACTGAAGATTCAATCGCACGATGAATAATCTTTTTACAATTTCGTGACAACGCACTTTGCTGCGCGTGGAACAATCCACGCGTTGGTGGTGCCGCAGCATACCTTTGTCCCCGGCCGTCTTCGCCTCCGCGTCGTGGGATCCGGCGCCTAGTTTGGTGAAGGGCTTTTTAGCCA
>JBEKTR010000212.1:0-6321 GCA_049515835.1 Terriglobales bacterium | reverse complement strand
TTTCTTTCTTTATTTTTTCACTTTTCTCTGCGTGCTCAGCGTTCTTCGCGGTGAGATTGCTTCTACGGTCATACTGGCCTTATCCGAATGAACACGTGAAGCGACACCGGATTATCCCCGTAGAACTGATCCAGCAAACCCGGCTTCGAATAAAAAGTCACATCGCTGCCAATCCCAACATTCCATTTTGCGGTATGTACAAAATCCCGCACCCCGCCGAATGTGTACGCCCCGATGCGGTAGGCGGGGTGGGTCGCGGCATTCGGGAACAACTCGTCTTTGTCCACTAACTCGATGCGCGTGTAAGCATAGTTCAGTCTGCGGAAGTTCAGCGTCGATTCGGCGAGATAGCTGTTCAGCGGAAAACCCTCAAATTGTTTCTGCACCCGTCCCCAAATGATGGTGCTGGCCCAGTTGCCGGGGCCCAAAAATCCTCCCGACAGAGCCCGATTGTATTCGACAGACGCCGTCTGCCGTTGCTGATTTCCCGGTTCATCTGCTTCGGGTTTTTCTAGCCGCCCGTAGGAATATTGCGCAACCCAATTTTTCGTCGGCGCATAACTGGCGCGAGCCGACCACGACGTGAGCGGGGCCAGCTGAATGCTCCAGCGCTCTTCGTTGGGTTCGTGGCCGTTGAAGACCGAGCCTTCAAGCTTGAATTTCGAAATTACAAAACCAGTTGTGACCACGCCGAAACTCGTGTGCGTCGAATCCTGCAGATGATGGCTGAGCGGCGCAGCGGGATTTTCGGAAGCCGAAGCGCGATGAAGATAAGTCACCGGGCCCAGCGCAGGCTCGGCCGATGGGCCGCCGTAAAGCAGCCATGAAATATTCTTGTTGATGGGAACGGTGTAGAGAGCGGCCAGCTCAGCGAACACATTGTGGGGATGTTGATGATCGACTAGCGGCTCACCGTGATAAGTCTCTCCAGTTTGAAACAGCTCCGGAAAACCGGGATGCGGTGAGGTTAGCGACTCGGCGGAGAACATCTGGCGCAGAAGCAGAGTCCCGCGGCCAAGTCTATGCTGCTCCATGAGCATCAGGTAATTCACGGACTCGGCTTTGCCTTCACCGCGCGGCCCGCCTTGCTGGTTGTAAGTGACGAAAACAACGCCGTGGCCCATTAAGTCCCATCCGCAGCGCGACAGCATCCACATTGGGTCAGGGACAGACGCAGGCTGCCAACCCGTCCCGGAAGAGGCGTGCGGCGAGGGCAAATCGGGCGATCCAGTGTCCGCGCGCATCGACATCGTAGATACATTCATGCCTTGGTTGGCGTCTTGCGCAAGCGAGACGGCTGCAAGCGCGCATACCAAAATTAGCGGATTAAGAATTCTTCGCATGCACGTACTCCACGTCTATAAGGGACAGCGGTTCAGGCGCGAGCATCCGCACCTGAGAATGGAAGGCAAGGAGTTGTGTGCAGCCTAAACGCGCAGGGGAGAAATACCAGGGGGATCGGAAAGAAAGATGCGAGAAACAATGGGCGGCCGCGAACCGGCTGACGCCACGAAAATTGACTCAGCCGGATTGCTAGCCGTAGACATGCTCACCGAAAAAGAAGCTCGCAAGAGCGCGGCGTCATGTCCAGTACGGCAGCAGGCATAGCTTACTGGCTCTGGAGCCGCGGGCTTAGAAGAAGACGCGAGCATAGGCTCGTGACAGGCCGCTTTTTTCTGTCCAGACTTGGAACCGTTGGCAAAACCGGATGTTTGCGCGAGGCAGGCTGCCGCCAGGGCCATTACCACCAACCAAGCGAACGATCTAAAGGCCAAGCCGGACATACTCGCGTGAGATGCGCGATCCGAAATAACGATTCGCGCGAAAAACAAATTCGCCGCCACTACGACCCTGTGATCCGCAAGCGCAACTCTTCGGGCAAACGTTGCCGGATTTCCTCAGGAAGCTTGTCATGCACGTGGCGTGCACCCACCCGCGCGGCATCGACCATAACCATGGGTGCCGGCGTGGCCACGGCTACCACCAGCCAAATCATCGCCGAAAGCCCAAATCCGGCAAGCGCCGCCAACTCCAGCAAAAGAGTGTGACGCGGCTCAAAATAATGGATAGCCCCGAAAGCCAGCAGAAACACCGCCGCCGAAAGCGATGCCAGCGCGATCAGTCCAATATCGATTCCGCGATGCAGCCTCTGCCGCGAACGGCAGTGTTCGCAGGCGGCAAAATGATCCTCGTAGCCGCCACTCATTTCCGGCGCGATGCCTGAAATGTCGTAGCGCCAGCCCGCCAGAATCTTGCCGACCATGGGATCTACACATTCGCTCATAAAATACTGATGTGCCCAATACCTACTAACCCGCTACAACCGGATGGGTTGCAACGGCGCTGCCTGACCCGCCACTAATACTTGATGGCCCCAAAGCGTTGCTTGCTGATCTCCCAGATGACGATTGCCCAAATCACGCTCGCCCAACGCCTGTTGAGCCACCCGCAACGCGATTTCCGGGTGATTATTCTCTTCTGAAAGATGCGCCAGTACGATATAGGATGCGCTCCGGTCATAGTCGGTGGCAAGAAATTCAGCTAATTTCTCATTGGAAAGGTGCCCCGTTCGCTCCATGATCCGCTGCTTCACGGACCAGGGATACGACCCATTCCGCAACTTCTCCCGGTCGTGATTCGATTCAATCACCAGAATGTGGCATCCCCGGAGGCTGTGCTTCATGTTTTCAGAAACAAATCCGAAGTCGGTGGCGATCCCAATCTTGATTCCTTCGCTGCGGAAGGTAAATCCGACTGGGTCCACGGCGTCGTGCGAAATGGTAAAGGGAGCGACGTCTATATCGCCAATCCGGAATTCGCGCCCCGCGCAGAATTTCTCCAGTTTCGGCAGCTCGGGCAATTCGCCTTTCTGGTCCCGTTCAGCCCGCGCCCAGGCCTGATGCGTGGCACCTGTCATGAATACCGGAATCTCGAGTTTCTTGGCCAACACCCTCAACCCCACCACGTGGTCGGAGTGCTCGTGGGTAATCACCATGGCCGAAAGCGAGCGCGGATCGTCGCCGCAGCTTTTTATCCGCTTGAAGGTTTCGCGGCAGGAAATTCCCGCATCCACCAGGATGCGTGTGCGTGAGCTTTCGACAATGGCGCTGTTGCCACGGCTCCCGCTGGCCAGCACCGATACGGAAACTCCCATGCTCGAAAGCATACTCGCTCACCCTGTGGAAACGGGAGTGTCTTTCTGACTATCTACAGACCTTTGAGTGAAAATCTTCACCGCCGAAGACGCTGGGCACGCAGAGAAATGAAAGAAATTTCTGATTGCCTGTCATTCCATGGAGGCGCGCAACGAATAAACTTTTATTTCTTCTTTTCCCTGCGCACTCGGCGTGGTCGGCGGCCAGTCTTCATTTCCGGAGTTCATTAACGGCGTGGCGCAGAACTGCACCACCATAAGCGCCGGCCACCCCGGTGAGAAATCCGAGAAACGACTCGTAGATCTGCGCGCGGTAAGGTTTGACGGTGAGCAGCAGGAATGCCATCAACTGGACGATGGGGCCAAATGCGCCGACCACAAGTATCCAGCGCCACGGCCGCCGCGGCCGCAACGTGCCCAGCAACATCGTGGATGCAAGCACGAACATCGCTGTCAGCAGCAAGTCGCCGAGTTTAACGTCAAGAAGGCCGGCTGCGATGCCAAGAATGGCTGCGAGAGCATACACCCACGCATCGTTTGCTCGTTCACGAATACTTATAGAATCCTCTTCCACTCTTTCTCCCCAGCCAGCCCGCATCCACCATCTTGATGAGCAGCGGGCAAGGCCGATACTTCGGATCGCCCAGCCCGTCGAGCAGCACCCGCATGATGTCGAGGCAGACGTCAAGGCCGATGAAATCCGCCAGTGTCAGCGGTCCCATGGGATGCGCCATGCCCAGCTTGAAGACTTCGTCAATGGCTTCGGGGGTGGCGACGCCCTCCATGACCGCGTACATGGCTTCGTTGAGCAGCGGCATGAGCACACGATTGGATACGAACCCCGGCGCGTCGTTCACCTCGACCGGAGTTTTTTCGAGCTTTAGCGTCAGGTTTCGAGTTTCAGAAAACGTCTCCTGCGATGTGGCCAGGCCGCGGATGACTTCCACCAACTTCATCACCGGCACTGGATTAAAGAAATGCATCCCGATGACCTTATCGGGACGTTTAGTCAAGGCACCAAGTTTAGTAATCGAAATCGAAGACGTGTTCGAGGCAAGAATCACTTCCGGACGGCAGATGCGGTCGAGCTCGCGAAACATCTCCGACTTAATCTCAAATTTTTCCGTCGCGGCTTCGACAATGAGATCGCAGCTTGCCAGTTTGCTCCGGTCCGTCACCGGCGAAATGCGTTGAAGGGCAGCGGCCTTCTCGTCGGCTGTGATTTTGCCTTTGCTGGCCTCGCGTTCCAGATTCTTCTCAATGGTCTGCAAAGCCCGGTCAAGAAATCTCTGTTCTAGGTCACACAACATTACGCTGTAACCGCTCCGGGCAAATACATGGGCAATGCCGTTCCCCATCGTCCCCGCGCCAATGACGCCAACCTGCTTAATTTCCATGAAAATTGCTCCCAAAACATCGCGGACATCAAAACTTCAAAGTCTAACACCCACCCACATCAACGCTATAGCACACAGCGACTTTTCCCCGGCACTGGTGTCTATAACTATAAGTCGGATGGCGCGGCAGACAAGGCGCACAGCGGCCATCCTCGGGAGGAATTGTCATGTTGCAAGGCAAGGTTTCGCAAGGCAAGGCTTCGCACAAGAAAAGACTCACAATGTTTCTGGGCACAGCCGTTCTGGCCATAAGTCTCGGCGGCGCAGCGCAGGCGCAACAAGGTTACCGGGACCCGTCCGTCAGGGTTGCGCACGTCATCGGTTTTGAAGATGGCTCTCTGGTCGGACGCCAGGACTTGTTCCACGGCAAGGCATTCCAGCCGTTTCCGCGCGGGAAGTACGCGCACGAAGACCGCGGCTACCACCGTGAATATGGCGATAAGTTTGCTTACGAGCAGGAATACGCCAACGGCTATCGCGCGGGGTACCAGCGGGCATTTCGTCGCTAAGCGCGAACTGAGCTAGAAGCGAACTGGGTTGAACGCGTACCGGGCATACGCGTATGAGAGAGGAATAAAAAAGGCCCGCTCCGAAAACCATCGAAGCGGGCCGCTCTCAGGAGGCAACCTCGAAATCTTTGTCTTTACTGCGTCTTTCGCTTACTCCGGCTGAAGGGTCTCGTCAATCACCACTTTGCCGCCCTTGTCCACCGTCACCACGCGGTGAATTCCCTGATACCCCGACAGGGTCACATCCACGACATACGTGCCCGGATTGAGATAGAACTCCACCGGCGAATATTTGTCGAGAATGCGATTGTTCACTGCGACCTGCGCGCCCTTGGGCTGCGTCTTAATGTCCACTCCGCCCATGCTTGCCATGTCACCGCCGCCAAACATTTTCTTGAACTTGCCACCGTACTTAATGTCGTCAGCGGATCCCAGAGCACGCAGCGCCGGCCCGTAACGCAAAGTCTGGCCCGTTTGGAGATTCTGGGTGGTCGAGTCATCCAGATAACCCTGCTTCCGCAATACGAAAGTGTGATTGCCTGGCTTGTCCACCGAAATCTGGGCCGGCGTGACTTTGCCGGTGTCTTTTCCATCCATCAGGATGGCCGCGCCCGTCGGAGTGCTCGTCACCGAAATCGAAGCCTGCATCGCCGCCAGTTGCACTGAAAGCATCGCCTTGCTTCCCGCTGTAACACTCAGCGTGCGTGTCTCTGTTCCATAACCGGCTTTGCTGATGACCACGGTATGTGAGCCCGGCGCGAGACTATCCATGTTGTAAGGAGTCAACCATGAGGGATCGGCGTGCCCGTCAATCTGCACTTGCGCGCCGGCTGGCGCCGAAGTCACTGACAATTGCCCGGCAATGATCGCTGGAGCGGCCGCTACCGTCTTCTGGTGCCGTTTCTTGGCGTACCGTGGCGTCACTTCTACCTGCGATTGTTCTGTGGTTTCCGCGGGAGGCGCCGCATTCGCCGCGGCATCGACGGTGGTCGTGGCTGCGTCCGGAGCAGAGGGCGCCGGTGCTACGGCTGGCGGCGCGGGGCGCTGAGCCGCAGCTTGGGCAGGCGCCGAAGAAGCAGATGGCGCTGATGTCGCGTCATCATCGGCGTTATCCGCGTGAATTTTGAACGCGATCCAGACGATGGCCAGCAAGATGAAACCCAACGCTCCGGCAATTGCATACATGAAGAACTTGGGCGGCACTTTGTTGATTTCCTCCGCCGCTTTCCTGGCAATCTCCTTAGGCTGAAGCTTGGGCTTT
>JBEKTR010000211.1:0-6323 GCA_049515835.1 Terriglobales bacterium | reverse complement strand
CATCGGAAACCAGATTCGCAACTGGTGACGAACCATCTGTTCCGCCCGAAAAGTTATGAAGCACTTGCAGTTTGGGGCCAGCGGCCCATGCGCTCACTGACGACGCAACGATCATCCAAACTGCCAGCCGACGAAGAATGCTGAGTTTCATGGCAAATTCCCTTAGTGAAGCCTATACACGATAGCTCTATTGCGGACAAAGGAGAACAGAAAAAATGGATAGAGACTTTCGGCCTACAAACGGGGCGGATCCCAAAAGCAGGTTCCTCACCGCTAAAGCGGGTTCGGAATGACAAGAGGGTGGGTGCAGTGATGGTACGCGCGAGATGGTCTTTTGTTGGGTGCCGACGTGCAAAAGCAGATTCCTACGCGCGTTCTCGCTGCGCTCCGAACGGCTCGGAATGACAAAGGGGGTTGATGGGGAGATAATCGTTCGAAACAGCAGATTCCTACGCGCGTTCTCGCTTCGCTACGAACGGCTCGGAATGACAAGGTGGTAGGGTTGGTGGCGCTACACGCGGGATTCCTCGCCCGCGATGAAAAGCGCGGGTCTTCGGAATGACATAGTGATTGTTAAACACCAGCCCCTGCATAATTGTTTTATTTCTTCTGCAGGCTCGAATGGCTGGCGACGCAGAGCCATTTACCGCCGTCGTAGATCCAGGTGTCGGTGAAGCGTCCGCTGTGCTCATAGGGCTGGTTATTGTAGGAGCCTCGGATGTGGTAGGCGCCGAAGACGACGGCGGTGTCGCGGTAAATATTTACTTTTACGTCGCTGATGGAGAGTTCGGCGGGTTTGTATTTTGGGTTGTCAATATCGGCAAGAAACTTGGCACGGTCGCTGATTTCGCCGTCGTATTCCGTATCTTCGAAGCGGTCGCCAATCATGCCTTCCAATGCGCGCGGGTCGCGATGCACCTGGGCGTCGTTCCAAAGGTGCTCGAGGATGAGCAGGCGGCTTTCCTGGTCTTTATTTTGATTCTGGGAAGCATTCTTCTCGGGAGCAGTTTGCGCGGTGGTCACAACGGCTGCGCACAACAAAAGCGAAAACAGAATACTGAATTGCCTCATCGTCGTTCTCGTCTTTCTTGTATCTCTCAATGCGTTTTCACTTTTGCGGTAAACAGGGTCCGCAGCTTATTTTGCGGGAAAAATCAACAATTGAATGGGCAGAAATGTAGCAGAGTGTGACCGGGAGTTCCATAGGAATCGTAGAGCAGGTCGCGAATCAGTCACGGGGAGGACGCTGGCGAATTCAAAAACCCGACATGGGCGGCGCGCAAGATCCCTCGGTCCGCTGGTGAAAACGCGGACCGTCGGGATGACATAGTGGCGATGGGTTGAGTCAAGCGCTCGCTCAGGATGACAAATTGTTAAGGAGCTTCGATCAGTTCCATCTTCCCGTCGCGGGTGCGGTGAAGCACCATGACTTTGCCCTTTGGATCGCGGAAAACGAAGACATCGCGGTCGCGGAAGTGAGCTTCTTTAATCGCTTCTTCGAGCGTCAAAGGCCTCAGTGCAACGGCGTCTTCGGTGCGCACGAGATGGACTTCGGTGGTCTTCGCCACTGCAGGGAATTTATGGACGACGACTTCGACCGAAGAAGTCTCGGTCAGACCGACGGCCGTGGTGAGCGATGGCTCGGCGCTGCCGTTCCACTTTTTGGGACTGGTTGTTGAGTGATTGTGACGGGTCTTGGTCCGCCACTTGGTTTTGTATTTGACCGCCTGCTTCTCAAGATGATCGAGGGCTTGGTTGACAGCGACTGTCATGTCGTCGGCCTGAGCAAGGGCGACCAGCGGGCCGTTGCGGGGCGTAATGGTTATTTCGGCCTTGTGGCGACGCTTTTCGACGGCGAGCGTCACCTTGGTTTCAAATTTGTCGCGCAGGATTTTTCTGATTTTAGCTAGGCCGGATTCGACATCTTTCCGGATGGCGGGAGTAATTTCAAATTTTCTACCGGTGTATTCCACGTTCATCAGCGCCCTCCTAAAAATTCAATATGTTTGATTCGGGCACAGCATTACCGGTACAGCTTGGGTTTAAGTTTTTTTGACGCGCCGCTGGTGGGTGCTGGGAATGCGCATGTCTTCACGATATTTGGCGACGGTGCGGCGGGTCACCTGAATGCCCTGCGATTGCAGGATGCGGGTGATCTGCTCGTCGGTGAGCGGACGGCTGGGGTCTTCTTCGTCAATCAACTTCTTGACCCGGCGTTTGAGGATGAGCAACGACGTGTTGCCGCCCTCGGGACCGTTGACGCTCTCGCTGAAGAAATAGCGCAGTTCAAACACTCCTTGCGGCGTATGGACATACTTGTTCGCCACCGCTCGACTGACGGTCGAGGGATGCACACCGATTTCTTCGGCCACCTCCTTGATCATCATGGGAAGCAAATGGTCAATGCCTCGTTCCAAAAATTCGGGCTGACGCGTCACGATGGAGTAGCAGACCTTCACGATGGTCTGCTTGCGCTGCTCGATATTCTTGATGAGCTGCATGGCGCTCTTGTAGCGCTCTTTCACGTAATTGCGCGTATCTTTGTCGTTGCCGTCGCGGCTGAGCAGACGCTTGTAGGCGGGATTCAGGCGAAGCTGCGGCACGTCTTCGTCATTCATCACCACGAGCCAGTCTTCTCCGTGCTTGACGAAAGCGACGTCGGGTTCGATGAGGCGAGGCGCAGTTTTGTTGTATTGCTGGCCGGGACGCGGATCAAGCGTGCGAATGTAATCAAGCGCTTGCTGCACGGCTTCCGGAGGGCGATTCATGGCGCGGGAAATCTCTTTGAGCTGCTTGTTCTGCACGGCGCGCAAATGCTGGTCCACGATCGCAATTGCATCAGCGATCACTTGCGCCGTTTCTTCACTATTGCTGCCGTTGCCATTTTTATGCGACTGCGACGCCAACTGTTGCTGGTGGTAGCGAAGCTGGTAGAGCAGGCACTCGCGCAGATCCCGGCAGGCAATGCCCGGCGGATCGAGTTGGCGAAGAATATCGATCGCTTCCTGTAAATCGGCCAAAGTGTAGTTGGGCTTGAATTGCGCGATAGCGGCTTTGGCTGGGGCTGCGGCGGACGTCGATCCCGAAAGAGTCGATCCCGAAGGAGCGGACTGGCTGATGCTCGGGTTGCCGTTGTTCGCTTCTATATGGTTCGTCTGATCGTTCGTCTCACTATTCGCCGTAGGAGGCACTCCATCTTGCGGCTGTAGAGAAACAACAGGTGAGGCGTAAGCGGGCGCGAGCGTGTTGAGAGAAACAAAGTTTGAGGTGCCGTAAGGTGCTTCGATGTCGGCGTCGGCATGGGCGTCTGCATCGGGGATCTCGAGCGATGAATCGAGACCTAAAGCTTCGGCCTGCTTGACGACGTTTTCGGCGACTGCGGCGTCAGCTTCGGGCGTAGCCGGGGGGGCGATGCCCATTAGTTCATCATTGCTGGCGATGAGATATCCGTCTTCGCTGAGATTGCCGATGACGACTTCTGCGGCCTCGCGGACCGGCGGGCGAGTGGAGATGGAACCTAACTGCCAGAGCAGGTGGTCGGCAAGATTGCCGGGCTTGCTCAGGAAATTTTCAAAAGAGGGGCGTTCAATGTCTTCCATTTCGCCGGGGCTGCGGTAGCCCGGGTCGAGATACTCCTGAAAGAATGAACCAAAGTCGATCTCTTCGAAGGGATCTTTGTTTTCGGCGGCGGCGACGGTGTTTTCTTCGGGAGCGGGGCGGTCACGTTCTTCTTCCTGACGGCCAACTTCGTCAACAAGAGGAACAGAATCTTCAAGTTCCTCGAGGACGGGGTTCTCGACCATTTCGGCGGTAATCATGTCGCGCAGCTCAAGCTTGTGCAGGGCCAGCACGCTGACCATCTGGACGAGGCCAGGGGTCAGGATCTGTCTCTGGGAGACCTTCAAATGCAGCTTGGGTTGCAGTAGCACCATAAGTCGAATCAATACTTTAAGCTGTTGCGAGCATTTCGTCGCTGGCCGTTAGTGCGTGTCCTTTCGGCGTCGGGACAGCGTTCCGGCTAGGAGCAACGACGATAAAACTCACACCAGCGAAAAACTCTCGCCCAAATAAACGCGACGGACCTGCGCATCGCTCGCCAACTGGCTCGGATTTCCTGAAGCCAGAATTCGCCCTTCATCAATGATGTAAGCGCGGTCGGTCACAGCCAAGGTCTCCCGTACGTTGTGGTCCGTGATGAGGACGCCGATCCCGCTGGCCTTCAAATCACTGATGATCTTTTGCAAATCCAGAACTGCAATCGGATCAATGCCGGAAAACGGTTCGTCCAACAAAATAAAAGCCGGATTGATGGCCAAAGCGCGGGCGATTTCTACTCTGCGCCGCTCGCCGCCCGAAAGGGCGTATCCACGGTTCAAGCGGATGTGCTCAAGGCCCAATTCATCAATCAACTTCTCCATCTTTTCCCGGCGCTCATGCCAGGAAATGGGCTGCGCTTCCAGCACCGCCAGAATGTTCTCCTCGACGGTCAGTTTGCGGAAAACCGAGGCTTCCTGAGGAAGGTAGCTGATGCCGTATTGCCGCGCCCGCAAATACATGGGCACACCGGTGATGTCTTCGCCGTCCAGTAGGATGCGGCCGCTATCTGGGGGGATCAAGCCGACAATCGTGTAAAAAGTAGTGGTCTTGCCTGCCCCGTTTGGCCCTAAAAGCCCAACCACTTCGCCCCGCTCCACCCGTAAACTCACTCCATTTACAACTCGGCGGCTGCGGTAGGATTTGCCAATTTCGTCAGTGGCCAGTGTAGGCATTTATCGTGCCACTCGCGTTTGTGAAACTGCTGGGTTCGCGGAGTCACCCTTTACGAGCACCCTATCATCGTGCCTATACAAAGTCAACGAAACGCCGGTAACTTTGCCGTGTTCGGCATCAAAAATGCTAGGAGGTCCGCCGGTCAGCTCGAATTTGTCATCGGCGACCGCGTAAACCAATTGATCCCCAGTGGCTTTTCGGCCAGGTTGCATGATCAAGACCGACCCTAGGGCCACAATTCGATTGAGTTTGCCACCAAGGGCAGATGATGAATTAGCCCCCTTTTTCGCGTTGGGGTCCTCGGGGCCGACTCCCGCGGAATCAGACCCCCTGGGTTCGAGGAAGGCGTTGATCTGATTTGCGGTCAGGGTTAAGTCATCGGCAACAGCTTTGACTCCACCGAGAAATTCGGCTTCGCGTTGGGAATCCACGTATTGCAGTCGCTTGGATGTAATCGCAACGGGAACGAACTGGCCGTGGGGGCCGGGTTGGAAGAGCACGGTCGAAACCAGCTTTTGGTTCGTGCTCTCGGCATTGACCGACCGGAGGGCACGGTTGAACTCGATGATGGGAGCCTGCACGATGTTGGCGTCCTGCCACAAGCGGACATCGCCGGAATAAATTGCTGTCGTCGACGATTGGTGGGCGATCATCATCTGCGCGGTGACGTGAATCGGGCTGGAAGAAGCCAGTAGCGCGCCGGTGGGCTGCGGCTTGAGGCCGGTATAGGTCGTCTTGACGTCGCCTTCGGCAAAAGCATCTCCGGTAACGCGGTTGAAGCGAAGCGTTTGAGCGGTGGTTGCCATGCCGGCATCGATGATGCGAGGCGACCCCGTGAGCGTAACCGTCTGATTGTCCTGGAGATAGTGTGCGGATTGGGCAAAGGCCTTGCGCTGGCCATCGGAGAACACGACATTTCCATTTTGGGCGATTGAGCTCAAACCGCGATGAAAGGCGGCGTCCACGGTTTCGCTGGTGCTGACGCGGTCAGGCTGGCCAGGGTTCTGATTGACTATGCGCGCGTCAGGGGCGCCGTGAAGATTCGTCAATTGCCCGGCATCGTCGAAGCTGGCGACAAACTTGCGGGCAGTCACGAATGTTTGCTGTCCCGCGGCACCAGATGTGGGCCATATAGCAATCCGCGCGGCGCCTTCGGTCTCGGCGCGCTCAACGCGGGTGCCAGCGCCCAACTTCGCATCGACGGCATAGGCCGTCAGCTCGGTGTTGTTATTTTGATTCGGCGAACCTGGCTTGGTTTCCGCCGCTTGTGTTTGCGTAAGCTTCAAGTTCTCTTGCGCGCGGGCGCTTGTGGCTTGACCGTTGGCGCCGAAAAACACGAGAAGCCGGCCGGCGCTGCCTGCTATCGATTGCGCCCCAGGGTTCGAAAACTCCACATCGCCGAAGAATTCCGCAGAGCGCAACTGATTGCCAGAGGTGTCGGCGACCAGATCCAATTGATCAGAACGCAAGTGGGAACTATTTTCGCCATTCTGGTTTTCGACGCTCACGCTGCCCTCGGCATGAATTTTTTCGATGGTATTGTTGGGCCGAAG
>JBEKTR010000210.1:0-6355 GCA_049515835.1 Terriglobales bacterium | reverse complement strand
TGGATGCAACGCTGGCGGCTTTGGAGAATCTGGCGGATACGATTGAAGCGGCGTCCAGCCGCGAGACTTCGAATCGGGCGATTCCGCTGGGTATTCACTTGGAGGGGCCTTTTATCAGCCATGCGCGGCGCGGCGTGCATCCTCCGGCCAATTTGGTGCCTCCGACGGTTGCCATTTTCGAGCGTTTTTGGCAGGCAGCGCGCGGGCACATCGCAATTATGACGATTGCGCCGGAGTTGGATGGGGCCACAGAAGTCATAGAACGGGCCACACAACGTGGAGTGTGTGTAAGCCTTGGTCACACGGATGCAACCCTGGAAGAAGCGCGGGCAGGCGTGAGCGCGGGCGCACGGCACGCCACGCATACGTTCAATGCGATGCGGCCACTGAATCATCGCGATCCGGGCATTCTCGGAGAAGTGTTGACCAACACGCGTTTATCCGCCGACATTATTGCGGACGGAATTCATCTTGATCCGGCGATCGTGCAGATTTTCTTGAAGGCCAAAGGAAAAGAAGACGCGGTTCTTATAACCGACGCGATTTCAGCTACCGATATGCCTGAAGGACGCTACATTCTTGGCGCGATTGAGGTTGAAGTCAAAGACGGAAAGTGCCTGGCGGACGGAAAACTGGCTGGCAGCGTACTTACCATGGACCGCGCGGTGCGAAACATCATGCAATTTGCCGGATGGGACTTGCAGCAGTCGGTTCGACTGGCGAGCGAAAATCCCGCCCGCGTGGCCGGACTGAAAACGCGTGGAAGAATTGAGGCTTGGGCGCGCGCCGATTTCGTGGTTTTGGATTCCACCGGCAAAGTCATGAAAACCGTAATTGGCGGCCGCGAGTCGTGAAATCTTTGCTGGAATCTTTTGAGGCTCTAGAAAGAGGGTTGAATGCCCGATAAAGGCGGATTCCCGCATTACATGCTGAAGGAGATTTTTGATCAGCCAAAGGGGCTGCGCGACACCATCGAGCCGCGGGTTTCGCTCGACGATGCTGTGGTGCGCCTTGAGGACGAAATTCGCATCGGTGTCGACGATCTACGTTCGTTGCGGCGCATCAACATTGTGGCTTCCGGCACGAGCCGCCACGCGGGCATGGCCGGCCAGTACATGATTCAGGAACTTCTCAACATTCCGGTGGACGTGGACTACGCGAGCGAATTCGAGTACCGCAATCCGCTGATCGGGCCGGGCGAGCTGACCATTGTGATTACGCAATCCGGCGAAACGGCGGACACAACTGCCGCCCAGCGTGAGGCGAAGGCAAAGGGCTCGAAAACGATTGCGATTTCTAACGTCGTAGATTCCACGATTGCGCGCGAAGCCGACGGCGTGCTCTACACGCATGCAGGCCCGGAAATCAGCATTGCATCCACCAAGGCGTTCACAGCACAGATGGCGGTGTTGTATCTTTTTGCGCTTTATTTAGGCCAAGTCCGCGGGAAGCTCAGCAAGGAGCAACGGCGCGCGCACATCCGCGAGTTACTTGATTTGCCGGCTAAGGCCGAAAGAGTGCTTGAGTCTTCGGCGGTTTGTGAAGAGATCGGGAAACTGTATTACAAATTTGAAGACTTTCTTTTTGTCGGTCGCGCCATTCACTATCCCGTCGCGATGGACGGCGCGCTCAAGCTGAAAGAAGTTTCGTATATCCACGCGGAGGGCTATCCCACTGGAGAAACCAAGCACGGCCCGATCGCCATGGTGGATGAGCATTTGCCCGTGGTGGCGATTGCGACTTGCGATAAGAATGATTTTGGATCGGTGCTGCGCTATGAAAAGAATGTCTCTAACATTGAAGCCTACAAGAAGCAGTCCGGACGCGTGATCGCGATTGCGACGGAGGGGGACACGACGCTCAACAAAATCTGCGATCAAGTAATTTTTGTGCCGCAGGCTCCAGAATTGCTGTCGCCGATTCTGGAAATTATTCCGTTACAGCTTTTCGCTTACTACATGACGGTGAAAAAGGGGCTCGATGTGGATAAGCCGAGAAATCTGGTGAAGTCAGTGACGGTGGAGTAGATCACCATCCGAATGTAAAGCACGTCCCTCCACGCCGCTTGCTTCCGCCCTCGGATGACAATTTGTAGGTAGGTTCTAAATCAGGATCGTTAGTTCGGCTTGCGGGTCTTTCCGTCCGCGAGGTATTGCAGCAATGCCAAATCAGCGGCGGAGCGCAGCCGCTCCGACTCGGTAATTTCGGGGCTCAGAATTACGCCTTCGTTATTTTTTTGCCGCAAGCTTTGCCGAATCCTGTCGCCCGCTTCAGATTCACTCATAACCACTTGCATGTAGAAGTACAGGAAGTGGCGCATCTGGTCGAGGGCCGAGCGCAAGGTTTGCAGCGATTCCATCTCAGGCACAGCACTCAGAGATTCGAGCAGTTCCGGGTCACCGGGGGCTTCCATGGCGGCGCAGTTCAATTCACGCTGCACAGCACGCAGGTCTTCGGTAATCCGTAGGATCCGGTTGTGCACATCGTCCAAGTAGTCTTCTTTGACCATTGTCTTTTTGCCGGCTGCCGCTCACATCGCCGCACTCCCAACATCTCACCCGCTGCGGTTTGCTCCCAGATGCCCCATGTGCATGCGCTTTGGTAAGAGGCTGTACCAAAAGAGGATTACCATGGTTTCGCGCCTGTTCTCCGGCCGCGCGAAGCCGAGTATTTCCGCGCTATTTATGACGTTTTGCGGTGTGGAATCGCTAACGGCGCGTCCACTGTCAATAGTCTTGTATAATCCCGCCGTTCGTTGGACGGACTTCCCATGGAGGACTCTTGTCGAAGCGCCTCGTAATATTGCTGTTTGTATTGTTACCGTTGCCCTTGTTGGCCCAGCGGGAGCCAGTGCTAAAGCAGATTGACCTTCCGCATCCTTATTACTTTCGTGAAATGTACCTGCCGCAACTGACCACAGGGCCAAGTTCAGCCGCCTGGATGCCCGATTCGGAGACCCTCGTGTATTCCATGGCTGGGGATTTGTGGAAGCAGAAATTGATGTCGAATGAGGCGCAGCAAATCACGGCGGGCGCAGGTTACGACTATCAGCCTGACGTTGCGTACGATGGGAGATGGGTGGTCTATACCTGCTATTTGAAAGACGCGATGGAGCTGTGGGTCTTGGATCTATCAAATGGGAAGACCAAGCAATTAACTACTGGCGCCGCAGTCAATGTCGAGCCGCGATTTTCTCCTGACGGCAGGCGTATCGCGTTCGTCTCGACTTCTTATCACGGTCACTTTCATATTTTTGTCGGAGACTTCGCCGACGGGGAGTTGAAAAATATTCAGCGTCTTACGGGAGAAACGCGCAGTGATTTGCCGCGCTATTACTACAGCCAGTTCGATCATGAGATAAGTCCGACATGGTCGCCGGATGGGAAAGAGATTCTCTTTGTGTCCAATCGAGGACATATTTATGGCACTGGCGGTTTCTGGCGCATGAAAGCCGAGCCTGGGGCCGAGGCACACGAAATTCATTATGAAGAGACGACGTGGAAGGCGAGGCCGGATTTTTCCCCGGATGGAAAGCGGATTGTTTATGCGTCGTACTTAGGGCAGCAGTGGCATCAGTTGTGGCTGATGCCGCCTAACGGGGGTGACGCGTTCCCGATTACTTACAACCAGCTTCTAATTCCAAGGCGGGGGTATGGTTACGACACCATCAATCCCCGCTGGTCGCCGGATGGGAAAAAGATCGCTTATATTTCGAACGGATGTGTAAATACCTGCCTGCAAGTCCAAGAGTTCCTTGGCGGGGAGCTTACTCCTGTTCTAACTGCCGAGCGCAAGTATCTGCGTCCTATGGGAACACTAGGGGTCGGCATAGCCGATGACTCGGGTCATCCGATGCAGGCGCGAATTTCGATTACCGGCGAAGATGGTCGCGCTTACGCGCCCACTTTTGCCTGGATGCAAGCGGACGACAGTTTTGACCGCTCCGAGCGTCCTTTCGAGGCCCACTATTTCGAAGGTTGGGGGCCTCTACTAGACGTGCCTGCCGGGAGATACACGGTTGCGGCGATGAAAGGCTTCGGATACGAGCCAGCGAAGGCGGTGGTGACGGTTGAAGCGGGAGGGAAAGCCAACGTTTCGCTTAAATTAAAAGCACTGATGGTCCCTGGGGATTCGCACTCGCAATGGGCAAGCGGAGATGTGCATGTTCACATGAATTATGCTGGCACCTATCGCAATTGGCCGGAGAGCTTGGCGACTCAAGCTGAGGCAGAGGGGTTGGATATTGTTGACGACTTGATCGTTAACAAAGAACAAAGAATTCCTGATGCGGAATACATGCAACGGTTAAATTCCCGCGAGCACCCATTCGTCGGATCGCCTTTGCTAGTTTACGGCCAGGAATATCACACCAGTTATTGGGGACATCTCGGGCTGCTCAATCTCCACTACAACTTATTGTTGCCCGGCTACGCAGCGTACCCAGGAACCGCTGCCGCGAGTTTATACCCCATGAATGCGGATATTGCCGATCTTGCGCACGCTCAACGCGCCGTCGTTGGCTACGTTCATCCTTACGACACGCCACCTGACCCTATTCATGACGCCACGCTAACGCATGAACTTCCTGTCGACGTTGCACTCGGTAAAGTGGATTACATCGAAGTCATGGGATTCAGCGATCATAAATCGACCGCGGATGTTTGGTATCGGCTGCTGAACCTAGGATTTCATTTGCCGACCGCGGCAGGCACTGACGCCATGGCGAACTTCGCTTCGCTGCGTGGGCCTGTCGGATTGAACCGAGTCTATGTCGAAGTACCGAAGGGAAAAATTGAAATTGATTCGTGGCTGAAGTCGCTAAAAGAAGGTCATACCTTCGCGACTAACGGCCCATTGCTCGGATTTACCCTCGGCGGCCAATCGATAGGGGTCGAAATCAAACTTCCCGCCGGCGAAAATCAAATCGAATTCACAGTGTGGCTACGTTCGATCGTTCCCGTCGATCATCTGCAAATTGTGTGCAATGGCAAAGTCGTACAGGACCTCGCTTTGAGTGGAGACCGCACCAGTGGCGACTTTACCGGTTCAATCCCTGTTTCGCAAAGTGGATGGTGCGTTCTGCGTGCTTGGAGCGAGAAGGCGGAATATCCGATTCTGGACATTTATCCGTACGCGACGACAAGCCCGATTTATATAAGGGTTGGCGATGCTGCCCCAAGCTCGCCAGAGGACGCAGCCTTCTTTGTCACATGGATTGACCGGCTGATTGCCAATGCTTCGGCAAATCGTGACTGGAACACAGAGGCGGAAAAACAGCACGTGCTCGATACGCTAAATCGCGCCAAAGAAATCTATGCAACGAAGGCAAGGTAGTTAGGCATTCGCCGCGGCAGATTTTTCCATTCCCAATAATTTTTTCTTTCGCTCGACACCCCAACGATACCCGCTCGGCTTGCCATTCTTGCTTACAACCCTGTGGCACGGAATCGCTACAGCAATACGATTCGATGCGCAGGCACGGGCCACCGCCCGGGTTGCATTCGGCTGTCCAATCGCTTTGGCGACTTCGGTGTACGATTCGGTCTTGCCGAAGGGAATCGATTGCAGGTGCGTCCACACCAGCCGCTGAAATGCCGTAGCCTGGATGTCCAGAGGCAATGATGAAGACGATTTCAGCTTGCGCCCCTGCATTTGTTGGAGCAGTTTCGCAGTCTGATCGCGAAGGGCATCATCGTCGCGGCGCCTCTGCGCGAAGGGAAATTCATGCTTCAACCCCTGTTCGAGTTCTTCATCAGAGTTTCCAAATTGAATCGCACAAATTCCTTTATCTGTGGCTGCAATTAACATGCGACCCAGAGGAGAATCCGCTAGCGTGTAGCGAATCGGCGCTGCAATCGCGCCTCGGCGGTATTTATCCGGCGTCATGCCCAATTGCGCAGCCGTCCGTTCGTATAAGCGGCTGCTGGAACTGTAGCCGGCATCGTACATCGCGCGCGTGACGGAGTGTCCCGCCTGCAAATTGCGTTTGAGATGGTTCATGCGGCACGAGTCCGCATAAGCCCGCGGAGTCACTCCCAGAACAGCTTTAAAAGTTCGCTGTAAATGAAATGGGCTCTGCCGGAGTTCTTTGGCCAACCGCGTGAGGGTTACATTCTCATCGAGATTTTGCTCGATGTAGCGGCAGATCGCCTTCACCATCTCCGCTTGCGGATTAAGCTGTAAAAGCTGCGGTCGGCAGCGCAGGCAGGCGCGATATCCCGCTTTCTCAGCTTCGTCCGAACTCAGATAGAAGGCGACATTTTCACGCCGTGGTCTTCGCGACGGACATGAGGGACGGCAATAAGCGCCCGTGGACGACACCGCAAACACAAATGTGCCATCCTGCTGTGCGTCG
>JBEKTR010000209.1:0-6441 GCA_049515835.1 Terriglobales bacterium | reverse complement strand
AAAATCGAGTTCCGGTGTGGTCAAAATTGTCACACCGAATAAGGGCAGTTCAGCGACGTGCGGCGCGAGTTTTTCAAGCGGCATGGATTTTGGGTGCGGTGCAAAGCCAGTTTTATCGAAGGGCACTCGTTCGAGAATGGCGCGCGTGGTTTTGATCTCAGCATCAAGTTCGCTAAGTAAAAGTTCGCCCATGGACATAAGTTTTTCTCCTGGAGTTAGTTTAACCGTTCCGCAGTTTTCGAGCCTTCGGGTCTCCGTGGTAAATTTCTGAAGTGAACCGCCCGAAACCTCTCGTTCTCGTCATCCTCGACGGCTGGGGATACAGTCCCAAAACCGACGCCAATGCCATCGCCCTTGCCCGCAAGCCTGTGTATGATCGGCTCCTGCGCGACTACCCCAATACATTGATTCAAACCAGCGGCCCTTCGGTCGGACTGCCCGACGGCCAAATGGGTAACAGCGAAGTTGGCCATCTCAACATCGGCGCTGGCCGCATCGTCCATATGGACAGCACACGCATTGAGTTGATGATCCAGAATGGCGAATTCTTCCAGCATCCGGTTCTGCTCAAAGCCATGAACAATGCCCGCACCGATGGCCGCCAACTCCATCTTTTCGGCTTGCTCTCCGACGGCGGCGTGCACTCTTATCAAACTCATCTTTATGCACTGCTGCGCATGGCCAAGGACCAAGGCGTCGAGCGCGTATTCGTCCACGCATTCATGGACGGTCGCGATACATTGCCGACCAACGGCGCTGGCTACATGGAGCAACTTCAGCAGAAGATGCGTGAGTACAACACCGGAAAGGTTGCCACTGTCAGCGGCCGGTACTATGCCATGGACCGCGACCGCCGATGGGAACGCATCGCCAAGACCTACAACGCCATGGTTTTCGGCCAAGCGGAAGGCGGCAAATACGCCGATCCGGTGCAGGGAATCAAAGAGTCTTACAACAAAGATGTGACCGACGAATTCATCGTGCCTTTTGTCTGCACTGACGCGAAGGGCGAACCGATCGCAACCATCCGCGATGACGACTCTTGCATCTGCTTCAACTTCCGCGCCGACCGCGTCCGCCAAATTACACGCGCCCTTACCCGCGAAAGTGGTTTAAACGATAACGCCGGTCGCGATCTCCCTGGAGCCGAAGACCTCGACGCCACCATTCCTGGCGAGAAAGGTCCGAAGAATCTCACTTACATCTGCATGACGCAATACGATAAAAAATTCAGCTTACCCGTCGTTATCCCGCCCGAATCCATGAACAACATCCTCGCCAATGTCATGGGCCAGATGAATCTGCGCAACCTCCGCGTCGCCGAAACCGAAAAGTATGCCCACGTCACATACTTCTTTAATGGCGGCGTCGAGCAGCCATTTCCCGGCGAAGACCGCTTGGTCATCCCTTCGCAAAAAGTTTCTACTTACGACCTCAAACCAGAAATGTCCGCTGCCGGCATAGCCGATGCCGTCGTTAAAGCTGTCGAAGACGGCACCTTCGACGTCATCATCGTGAACTTCGCTAATGCCGATATGGTCGGCCACTCCGGCAAAATCGAACCGACCATCAAAGCCGTCGAAACCGTGGACGCCTGCCTTGGCCGCATTGAACTCGCCGTGCGCGCCAAAGGCGGAGCCATGCTCATCACCGCCGACCACGGCAACGCCGAACAAATGATCGATCCCAAGACCGGCGGCCCGCACACCGCCCACACCACCAATCCAGTGCCATTTATTGTCGTGGCTGAAAACGGAAAGAAATATTCGTTGAAGCCCGGCGGCTCACTCCGCGACATCTCGCCAACTGTCCTGGGAATGTTAGGCATCCCAGAGCCAAAAGAGATGACAGGGAAAGATCTAAGAACCTTGAAAAGCTAAGAGAGCGATGCAGACCAAAGGAGGCGGATGATGGGTTGCGGGGTTTAGCGCACGTGGCCCCGGCGGATACGCAATGTCCGATAACAGGTATTATGTAAAATACCGAGGCGCATGAAGTTCACGCCCCAATGTGCTCAATCCATCGGCCCGCCTCTTCGTCTTGCTGCATCAATGAGCGAATCCCGCGATCCAATGTTACGAGTTTCCCCTTCCTGCTTACCGCCAAGCCTAATAAATAAGCATCGGTAGTCTGCTGATGCCCAATAATGAAGCCCAGAAATGAATCCACGGCTTCCGCATAACCTAAATCGCATGACCAGAATTGGTGCGCGGGATGAGAAAGGTTTCTTTTAAGTAGTTCGAGAGCGTTTTTTGGGCTAAGCGCGTCGGATGTGAATGCTGGATTCGCAAGGATTCGCACGAACGCTAGTTCCGTCAACGCGCATGTCGCCCATCCTCGCCCAGCATGACGCCTAAGCCAGGCGCTAACAACTGTATGGCTGGTATGCTGCGGCCACGCCATCGCGATCAGAACATTCACGTCAAGAAGAAAGCCGCCGTCACTCTTCATCGAGTAACCGCTTTACATCTTCAGTCGTAACTTTGGGCGAATTCTTCGGCAGTACGACTACGTGGAATCCGTTTACAAGCTTCGTTTGAAGGGGTGCTTCCAATCCCCGCCGGATGAGATCTGAAGCAGCTTTGCCGATCGGAACAGACCGGCTTTCTGCATAACTCTTTATGACTTCTGCAATGTCTTCATCGAGATTAAGTGTGGTGCGCATATGCCCATATGATGCGCCTAACTTATTTTGATGTCAATATCACAAAATGATGACCAAAGGCCAACTTTACATCTTATATCGGCCCAAATCCTCGTCGTTCAGGCCTTCCAGCCACTTACGAAGCTCTTCACTACTGACCTTGTCGCTTAAATTGGCTGCCAGTTTCGTGTTCTTCAGGACTTCATCCTCCACAAAGATCGGACAATCCACCCGCAGCGCCAACGCCAAAGCATCCGACGGGCGCGAATCCACGCTCACGATACGCCCCTCGCGTTCCATCCAAATCACCGCATAAAATGTGTCGTCGCGCAGTTCCGTCACAACAACTTTGTGCACATGCGTATCCAGCCCAGTCAACACATTCTTAATGAGATCATGCGTCATCGGCCTCGGCGTCGACACCTTCTCAATCTCCAGCGCGATGGCATTCGCCTCATAAACTCCCACCCAAATCGGTAAAACCGCCTCGCTAGCCGAATCCTTCAACACAATGATCGGCATATTGGTGACGGGATCGACCATGAGGCCGCGAATTTTCATTTCAACTTCCATGCGATTCTCCGGAGGGCGAAAGTTCGCCGACGAGGCTGTTGGGGAGCGTCTTGGTCACAAGCACGTGGACATAACTGCCTATTTTCACGTCAGATGGCGAGGTGAAGTTAAGGTTCTTATTCTGTGACGTCCGGCCCATCCATTGGGCGCGGGCTTCGTTCTTCCCTTCAACCATTACTTGAAGTGTTTGGTTTAAGTGGCGAACGTACAATCCGCGCTGGATTTCGCGCTGGCGGTCTAACAAAACATTCAACCGCTTGGCTTTCTCTTCTTCGGGAATCGCATCTTCAAGTTTTATCGCAGGAGTATTGGGGCGCGGCGAATACTTAAAGCCGAAGACCAAATCGAACCGGACTTCTTCTAACAGCGAAAGCGTCTGCTCAAAGTCTTCAACGGTCTCTCCGGGAAAGCCGACGATGATATCCGTGGTCAAACTGATGTCCCGTTTCGCAGCCCTAATCCATGAGATGCGTTCGAGGTACTGCTCGCGCGTGTAAAGACGGTCCATGGCCCCCAAGATTTTAGAAGATCCGCTTTGAATGGGCAGATGAACGTGATCACAAAGCGTGGGCGTGGCGTCGATGGCGTCGACAATGTCGCGACCGAAATCCCGAGGATGTGACGTGGTAAAGCGCACGCGCCGAATACCCGCGACTTCCCCGACCGCAACCAGCAATTCGGCAAAAGTCTTTTTGCCGCTCGGATCTTTATAAGAATTCACGTTCTGGCCGAGCAGCTGAATATCGGTGTAGCCCAAACTGGCCATCTGGCGCGCTTCTTCGAGCACAGACGCCGAAGTCCGGCTACGCTCTTTGCCGCGAGTATAGGGCACGACGCAATAGGCGCAAAACTTGTCGCAGCCTTCGATGATGGTGATGTATCCGCGATTGGCATTGGTGCGGGCGGTGAACTCGGTCTCAAAACATTCATCGGTTTCGCGGTCGTCCAATCCCGTAACGCGCGAGTTCCCTGCTTCGATTTGAATCAACATCTGCGGCAGATTCCGATACGACGCCGATCCACAAACCAAAGACACATACGGCGCGCGCTCGAAAATCTTTTCGCCTTCCTGCTGGGCGACGCACCCGAGGACGCCGAAAGTTTTGCCCTGCTTCTTATATTTCTTGTAGTCCGAGAGGCGGTTGAACACCTTCTGCTCGGCCTTGTCCCGGATGGAGCAGGTGTTATAGAGCACGAGCCCGGCCTCTTCGACGGTTTCGACCTGCCGGTAGCCCTCGGCGAGGAGCGTCCCAACGACCTTTTCGGAGTCGTGGGCGTTCATCTGGCAGCCAAAAGTTTCGAGGTAAAACGTCTTGTTGGCCGAAGCGGGCATGTTAATGCCAGTATAACGCGCGGGGGGTATCGGGATTCTTAGGAATTGGGTGCCCCAGGTCTCGCTGGTTTTGCGAGACTTGGGATCAGACATGGGACGAAACATGGGGATGAGACCTGGGAGCGGATGTTCATTCGTCACAGACGTAGCGTTCCTACTCCATTATCCTCGGCCCATGCCCTCAACCCTCCATCGCTTCTATGGCGCGGGTGATTTGCACTTCATCACGTTTAGCTGTTACCAGCGGAAACGGTTGCTCCACGACGAGAAACGCCGTGATCTCGTCCTCAAGATCCTCGAACGCGTGCGCCGGCGCTATCGTCTGGTTGTTGTGGGGTACGTGGTGATGCCGGAGCACGTTCATCTTCTGGTCAGCGAGCCACAACGGGAGACGCTCTCAATCGTCATTCAGGCTCTGAAGCTAGGATTTGTCAGGAGTCTGGAGGGAGACGGAGTTCCCAGGTCTCGGTCTAAGTCTGGTCCTATGTCTGTTCTCTCGTCTGATCCCAGGTCTCGCAAAACCGGCGAGACCTGGGGCACCCCCAATCATCCCCCCAATCACACTCCCAATCGGCGGTTTTGGCAGGCCCGGTTTTACGACTTCAATGTATGGACCGAAGAGAAGCGTATAGAAAAGCTGCGCTATATCCACCGAAATCCTGTGAATAGAAGCTTGGTCGAGTCGCCGGAACAATGGCGCTGGAGCAGTTTTAGTTGGTACTCTTCCGGAGAAATCGGGCCGGTGAAGATTAACGATACGAAAATATTAGTGATGAAGATTCCGCCGTTTGCTGCGTGACCAATCTTTTTAGTCCTGTCTGTGGATTTGGGTGCCCCATGTCTCGCCGTTGTTGCGAGACGTGGGATGTAGTCGGACCAAAATCAGGGTGCCCCACGTCTCGTTGGTTTTGCGAGACCTGGGATGCTACCCCGCTCCGGGCAGACGGCGCAGCGGATGGGCAGTTTCCTATTGCGGCAAGTCTGCGGAATGGCGTGAAAGAGGTTGGACGCGGTGCTGGCGAGGACGCACCAGGCCTCGCGAAACTTCTCGAACATGCCACGGGCTGCGCCGTGGGGATTGAAGTGGAGCGAAGTCCGCGGCGCGAAGGCCTCGACCGGCAGGACGTACCAGAGTTGCTCCGGAACAAGGTAAGCCGCGAGGAAGTCGATGTTTTCTTTGGTGTAAATGGTCGCGTCCCCCTGCGCGCGGACGAGATACTGTTTGCTCTTGTAGGCGCTCGCCGACTTGACCTGCACGCGCTGAAAGCCGTGGCCGGCATTGACGATGAAGTCGTAGGGATCGCTCTCTCCCCAGGGCTTGGCGACGTTAAAGCCGAGGTCGCAGACCTTGGCGAGAAAGGCGGCTTCGACAGTTTCTCCGCGACGCTTGCAATGGTTGTCAGCAGCGGCCTGAATTTCTAATCCGAAATCGAATTGAGTGTGCATTTTTGCCTCGTTTTTCGGCTCCAAATACGAACGGCGCAGAAGCCCTTTGAGGCCTGCGCCGTCCTAGTTCTACCGAAATTTTATTTGAGACTTTTTGAATTGATGCGTCAAGGAAAATCGAGGGGTTATATTTGTAGTGGAATCAGTGGGTTAGGGGGAGGGAAGGTGCTCAAGCGTCAACATTTATCAGAAATGGGGAATTGCGCACCTCCCATTGCCGGGTGCCCCATGTCTCGACGACCTTACGGGGGAACCTGGGGACAGACGGAACGTACCCCATTTTTCTAGACCGCTGACGGTCCATTCAATCCGCGCTTTGGCTTGAGTGGGTAATACAAGCTCGGTGTGCCCTTGCGGGGCGTGTTCTGATTTCGCAGCTGGCGGCATGGCTGAAGCCATGCCCTTCCCTATCTTTCTGCCGGGTGCCCATGAGTCGTCCCCAGGT
>JBEKTR010000208.1:0-6524 GCA_049515835.1 Terriglobales bacterium | reverse complement strand
ACGAACCTACCAACAACCTTGACTTGGATTCCATTCACTGGCTTCAGGATTTCATGAACCAGTACGACGGCGTGCTGGTGGTTATCTCACACGACCGACATTTTCTGAACAGCATTTGCACCCACATTGCCGATATCGATTACGAGACCATCATTACTTACACCGGCACTTATGACGACATGGTGGTAGCCAAGACGCAGGTGCGTTCCCAAATAGAATCGCAAAACGCCCAGCGTGAGAAGAAGATTTCCCAGTTGAACGAATTTATTGCCCGCTTTGCGGCCGGTACACGATCAAGCCAAGTGCAGTCGAGAAGGAAAGAAGTTGAGCGGTTGCAAGTTACGGAACTCGCCCGCTCGAATATCCAACGACCCTTCATTAAATTCGACATGAAGCGGCCATCGGGAAAGCACATTCTCGAGCTCGAAAAGGTCGAGAAAGCTTACGACGACAAGGAAGTAGTCCGGGGATTTACCGCGAGCATCAGCCGCGGTGAAAAAATTGCATTGATGGGACGTAACGGCGCCGGAAAAACAACGCTCGTTAATGCCTTGCTGGCAAATTCGCCGACAACGCCCGAATCCGAGCTACGCGTTACATCAGGTTATGCTGGCAAATTTATTGACGGCGGCAAAGTCATCTGGGGACACGAAGCGCTAATCGGTTACTTCCCGCAAGATATGCGTGCGCTTATTGACAAAGGAACGACCACGCTGGAATGGCTGCATCAATGGGATCCGGCGGCCTCCAACGAAGAAATTCGCGGATTGCTGGGCATGATGCTCTTCCAGCGCGATGAGGCGATGAAATCCACCGATGTGCTCTCTGGCGGCGAAGCCGCGCGATTGCTGTTCTGCAAGCTGATGTTGCAGAAACCGAACGTGTTAGTGCTGGACGAGCCAACCAATCACCTCGACCTTGAATCCATCAATGCATTGAATATTGCCTTGCAGAAATATCCAGGCACTGTGCTGCTGGTTACCCACGATCATGATTTAATTGATGAAGTCGCCACGCGCATCTGGCATTTTGAGAGCGATCATTCAATTACAGATTTCCAAGGCGCTTACGAGGAATACCAAACTGTTCATGCGTAATTGTTCTCGGCCGGGGAGAAGCTGGAACCAGAATTCGATGCGATGTCTGGCGGCTGCAGCATTTCTCTTTGGGTTGGTCATACCTGCCTTCGCGCAAACCACCCCTACGATCGCGCTGGCGTCGTCCGTTAATCCCGGAATCAATGGCTCACCGGTCACTTTCACAGCGACGATTGCTGGAACGGTTGGAAGCCCGCCGCCCGTTCCAACCGGCACGGTTACGTTTCTTGACGGCACGACGGCACTATATTCTCCGGTGAAACTAAATTCCAGTGGTATGGCCGTTTTTACGATTTCGACGCTGTCAGCGGCCACGCACAGCATTACCGCGAGCTACAGTGGGGACGGCAATTATCTGCCGGTTACATCGACCGTGTTGAGTGAAGTTGTCGTGCCTGCTCCAGCTTCGGATTACACCCTGACCGCGCCGGTGCTCACGCAAACCGTCGAGGTCGGCACTTCTACAAGCTATTCCGTTACGATTACTCCAACCAACGGTTACAACGGGACCATTACTTTTGCATGTATTGGCCTGCAGGGGGCAAGCTGCGCGTTTAACCCCAGTTCTCTTACACCGAACAACATTGAGACAACATTGGTCAGCAACCTCACGGTGACGACAAGCATCGCCACATCGGCGCTGCGCCCGCCTACCCGCCCGGCATCTCGTTCCTATTCTTTGCTCGCCGGCATTGCCGGCGGTGGATTCTTCGGAATCGTTCTACTGATTAGGTCTGGTAAGAACGATCGCCGCCGGTTGCGCAATAGCCGCCGAATGATGTACGTAGGCGTTCTAGCAGTGTTTGCCTTTACGTTGATTCTGTTTCTTGCGGCATGTGGAGGCAGTTCGACCACAGGCACGAATACGCCGATCGGAACGCAGAATTTCACGGTGAACGCGACTGGAACGGCTGGAACAAATGGGGGCAATACGTCCGTTCATCAACTCAATCTCACGCTGATCGTGACGACAGATACGAATTAGCTGGACTCCGCTGGCGCAGAGGTCTCATCGGCTTTCGGTCCTTTTTCCTGAGCTTCTAGGAAAGATCGCAACGCTTCCAGGTCCTCCGGAAGCATTTTGATGAAGTTAATGCCGTTGCCGAATGACGGATCGCACGTCGCCACCACTGCGATGGCCAAAACCGGCGTTTCCAGATGCAGCGTCACTTCGAGTTGCGTGCCCACGGGCATCGTGAACATGGTTTCTAGGTAGAATCCGCCCAGACTCAGGTCTGACGTGGCGGCGCGGGACGCAACCTCGTTTCCTGCAATACGAAACTCCGCCGGGACGTGCAGCTTGGCCCGCGAATGTCTTCGCCGTTCCGGATCAGGGGGAACGCTCACAGTATGCTCCTGTAGACAATCCAAGGTAACGCTAGTGATGATACCTCAGGAGGTTGATAACTACTTGAGAAATTCAGGAGTGGTGAGCGCGGTAGGAATCGAACCTACAACCTACTGATTAAGAGTCAGTTGCTCTGCCAATTGAGCTACGCGCCCCGAGAAAAGAGGAACAAATTGTCTGGGACTAAGTCGGAAGGCAAGATTCTTACTGCGAAAACGTCCCAAGGTAGTGTAACTTGCCCTCGGCGAAGTCAGCAAGAGATCTCCAACACCGCGACACGCAAGGGACTCTCATTTGCTTTGCGAGTTGATTCACTGTTATGCGGTGACACATCTGCGAGTCCTTCGGAGCATGCCCAGACATCCGCTGACAGGCTCCGCCGGGTTCGCCTCCGAATCAGGAGCGTTGATCCGCGGCAAAGGGAGACACCCTCTCGGTGACGGAGGTACTCGGGCGGCGCGAGGTCGAAGCGTTGGCAGAATCGGCTGAGGGGCGTTCTTCGAGCGTACCCAAGACGGGCATGTCCTCGAAACCATGGAGACTGCTTTGGGCGAACCCCTGTTTTTGGCTCATGCTTTCGATGAAGCGCAGTTGAAATGGCGTCAGGACTTTCACCGGTAGTGTTTGGAAGTTGCGAAAAATCCATAGCAGGTAGACACGCTGCAAAAACGTCGGCTGCAAGTAACGTGGGCCGAGCGGAGTGAGGACACGTAGCACTCCTTCCCACAGTTTTTCAATCCACATGCGAACCACCCTAAACTTTGAGGTTAATACTTTCTAAGCGGAGCAATTCAAGGGCCGAATTATTGCACTAATTTTGCGGCATGTCCAAAGGAATCTTTAAATTATTCAAAAATTAGTGAGATTCGCCGCAAAACGACATTTATTCCACGGATGCCCGGTGTCCTGCCACAACTTTACCCGGTGATTTCCGGTAAGATCTGCATGTCATGGATTCTAGCTGCCACGCCGAAATTACCGCCTTCGGCCGCCGACTCGACGCGAACCACCGAGGCTTGGCAACAAACCCAGCGTTTCTCGCTATGAGTGAATTCTGCGGGCAAAATCAAGACGATTTCTAAGTTGCTGCCGGTCGCGATCTTACTCTTTGTGTAGAGGAAAATCCCGCCGTTGCTAAAATCTCTTGTGTAGCCGTCCGCCTGCAACCCCCCATCCTCGCTATGAATCGCGACGGGAACGCGTATAGTCTGGCGTTTGCGTGAGCGGCGATCCATTTCCTTTTCCTTCTCCACCATGGGACTAGGAGCCTAGCACATTTGAAACGCAGATTCATACCCCACACACCGAGCGTCGCCAAACGGTGTTTGATTGGGAGCATCTTGCATCGTTTAGCATGTCATGGTGCGCGAAAAGGCAAATCGCCGGATCGGATTGGCGCGAGCTCTGTCGAAGATGGGCTATTGCTCGCGCTCGCGAGCCGAAGCCCTGATTCGTTCTGGGAGCGTGCGCCTGAACGGAAAAATCTGCCTGAACGTTGAAACACCAACTTGTTCTACCGACATAAAAATCGAAATCGATGGCAAGGAACTCAGTCCCGCGAAGAAGATTTATCTGGCTCTCAATAAACCGCGAGGTGTGGTCACGACGGCATCCGATGATCAGGGTCGCGTTACGGTATATCGCTACCTGCCTGAATGCCTGCGCTGGATTGCGCCCGTGGGTCGGCTCGATAAGGCTAGTGAAGGCTTATTGCTTTTGACAAACGACCCGGAATGGGCGTCAAGGATCACGGCACCTGGAACTCATTTAAGAAAAATTTATCACGTGCAAGTAGACACTGTTGCCGACCGAGCGTTGTTGGATTTTACGATGAAGGGAGCGCGTTGCCAGGGCGATGTCCTACGCGTGATTGGCGCTCGTCTGTTGCGAAGTGGGCAACGTAATAGTTGGATTGAAGTCGTACTTGAAGAAGGTAAGAATCGTCAGATTCGTCGATTGTTAGACCAACTAGGAATTGGAGTGTTGCGGCTGGTGCGTGTAGCGATCGGCCCGCTGGTATTGGGAGATCTGGAAAAGGGACAGTGGCGGTTTCTTAATGCAGAAGAGAAACGATTGCTCGATCAGACGATGGCAATCACCCCAAAGGCATCGCACGCTACGCTGAACTAAGTCTTGGCGCTGCTAGCCATGAATTCTTTTTTGGCTAGAATTGATGCTGCCAATTTGAGCTGCTTTAAGTCAGCGTCAGTGAAATCGGGCCCAGCCGATGTTAGGCTAAAACCTTTGCGGCAAATCTGAATTACACCTACCAATTTTTGTTCGCTCATCACGGGTGCGGACATGAGCTTTTGAATGCTGGGCTGCTCGGTCTCTACTTCGATTGTTTCAGGCTCCTGCTCTGCCGGGCGCGCCAGTTTGACGGTTTCAAAAATGCTGGCGTGTTTAACCTTAGCGAAATTATTGAAGATTTCGATTTTCTTCGTGCTGGCAGTGTGGGCCGCGATGGCCGAGGAACTGGAGATTGGAATCGCGCCTGCCGTCTTGAGCTCGTCCGGATATAGAAATCTGAGCAGCGATTTCTCGAGGCGCAACAACGCGACCTCCGTAGGGCGGACGGCGAACAATTTTGCCAGAGCCGAACAGAACTTATCGGGAGTATGGGCCTGTTCTAAAACAAATTCCACTGAGCGATTGGGAGCGCGCCCAGCGGCCGTCGCAGAATTGCCAGACGAATTGCTTAATTGTTTGTCCATGATTTCAAGCACGGTAATCCGCGAATCAATGTTCAGGGATTAGTGCTGGTTACATCAAGTTACGAAGGTACTTCCAGTCGGTGTTGTTAGCAGTTGCTAATCTTTGGTGAGAGGGAAGTTTTTCTCGCGCCACTCGCGGATGCCGCCATCCATGGAGAGCACGTTTGTGTAGCCCATTTTTTGTAAGTTGTCGGCTGCGAGAGCGGAACGGAAGCCGCCTCCGCAGTACAGCACAAGAGGTGCGTTGATATCGGGCACGCGTGTCTCGATATCGCGTTCGATAATGCCTTTACCCAAGTGAATCGCGGTGGGAAGATGGTCTTTGGCGAATTCGCTTTCTTCGCGCACGTCAATCAACGTGAGCTTATCTTTGCGGTCCAGCCGCTGTTTGATTGCCTCGGTTGTCGTTTCCTTGATGCGTGTTTTTGTTTCGTTGACGATCTGTAGAAATCGCGGTGTATGTTGCACGGGCTTTCTCCTAATAAGGCTATGGACAAGCGAATTTTGACTCAGCGGCTCATCTGACCCATTCTATTGCAACGCGACACCGCACAGGCGAGTGGCCGGTGCTAGCTTGGTATTCCAGCATGTTTATGTCAGAACTCAATTGTCTATCAGCGAGCGAAATGGCCGAAGGAATCCGGCGAGGAGAAGTGTCTCCCATCGAACTTGTGGATGCCCATCTGAGCAGGATTGAGCAGCTCAACCCGCAGTTGAATGCCTTCGCTAGAGTGGACGCAGACGGTGCTCGCAGACGGGCGCGCGTGGCGGAAGAGCAAGTGAAGTCTCATCGAACTCTTGGGCCACTCCATGGTGTGCCCATCAGCATCAAGAGTTCGATTGAAGTGGCAGGCATGCCTTACGAAGCTGGAACCGCGCTGCGAAAGGGAATTGTGGGCAAGCACGACGCTCCACTGGTACAACGCCTCCGTCAGGCTGGTGCCATTATTCTCGGCGTTACGAACACGCCGGAGCTTCTGATGGCGTGGGAAACCGACAACCTGTTATATGGGCGCACCAACAACCCATGGGACTTGTCGTGTACTTCGGGCGGATCCAGCGGTGGGGAAGCGGCTGCAATCGCGGCGGGTTTATCGGCTGGAGGCGTGGGTAGCGATGGCGGCGGATCGATTCGAGTTCCCGCGCACTTTTGCGGAATTTGCGGGCTCAAACCCACGCCAGGTCGAATCCCTGCGACTGGACATTTTCCTCAATCCGCGGGCCCGTTTGCTCTGTTGGGCGTAGTCGGACCGATGGCGCGAACAGTGCCAGACGTTAAGCTGCTATTTGAGATCATACAAGGGCAGGATGACGGCGACCCATCGGCAGCGCCGGTGCCCCTGCGCTGGCCGGACCGTAAAGAGA
>JBEKTR010000207.1:0-6562 GCA_049515835.1 Terriglobales bacterium | reverse complement strand
CGATTCAGCAAGTTCGCGAAGGGGCGGCAAATGTCGCGTTTCTTATGAATCCCGTGAGCATCAAGCAGGTACGCGACATTGCATTCAGCGGCGAAGTGTTGCCGCAAAAATCCACAGATTTCTATCCGAAGTTGCTCAGCGGCCTCGCTATTTATGCTCTGGAGTAAAGTGCCGGGCAGACTTGGTCTTCAATCTCATGGCAAGCGGCCGTTGCGACGTGTACGTGCGCATTCTGCCATCCTGCTGAGCTGCACATTTTTCTCCGCTCTCGTCTTCTCTGCTGTCGTCGCGGGCGTGCCAGAAGAACCGCGCATCTCAATCTACTCGACTCTTGCGAACTACAGTGTGCCGGTCGTTGAGCGCAATGGCCTGACATATGTAGGCGTGTTGGAATTGCTGGATCCATTGGGCACGGTAACTGCGAACGTGGACGGTTCGCATTGGAAATTGCGCTATAACGCGACCGATGTTGAATTTGCGGCAGGAAAAACACGTGTAAAAATGAAAGGCGGCGATTTCGACCTGCCGGCGAATTTCCTACTCGAGAATGGCCGAGGGCTGGTTCCCATCTCAGCCCTGTCAGGGCTTTTGCCCAGAATACTTGGCGGCCCGGTTGTTTTTCGTGAAGCATCACGCCGCCTCTTTATTGGCAACACGGGAATACACTTCACCGCGCAAGTGGTTTCTGCCAATCCGCCACAACTCGTGATGAATTTCAGTTCTTCCGTCACGCCGGCGGTACGTCGGGAGAACGGCAAGCTTCGCCTGTTATTTGAGCATGATGCTGTCATGCCACCGGGGTCGTCGTTGCTTACATTTGGCAACGCCACGATTCCATCTGCGCTATATCAGGAAGAAAACGGGATGGCAGAAATCACGATCGCCGGGACTGTGCCGCTGTATGCTTCATTCAGCAACGAAGGGCGGACGATCACAGTCAGCACCACCGAAGTTTCGGTGGCGGCGCCACCGCCCCAGGCGATCGCCCCGCCTCATGCCACACCTTCGCGCCGCTTTGTAGTGGCCATTGACGCCAGCCACGGCGGGAGTGAGCGCGGCGCAGCTCTCACCGATCAAATCGCCGAAAAGGATATAACTCTGGCCTTTGCGATGGCTCTTCGGCATGAACTTGAAGTTCGCGGCGTAGCGACACTCATGCTCCGCGACGGTGATGCGACCGTCACCTTGGACCAGCGCGCCAGCATTGCAAATGCCGCCCGCGCGGCCATATACGTGTGTTTGCACGCTGCCGGGCCGGGCGGTCCTGTGCGCTTGTACACTGCTCTACTTACGCCCGCCACGAATAACCACGGGCCGTTCGTGGATTGGAACACCGCGCAGGCCCCTTATTTAAGCACCAGCCGCGCGGAGGCGAATCGAATCGCCTTTGAACTCCGCAAAGATCAGATCCCTGTACGCACTTTGCCTGCTGATTTGCGGCCTCTCAACAACATCACGACGGCTGCCATGGCCGTTGAAGTGACTCCGCCGAACAATGTGAATGAATTGCTTGCCCCCACCTATCAGAGAGCAGTCGCGTCAGCTCTGGCAGATGGCATTGTCGCCGTACGAACTGGCCAGGAAGCAGCCCAATGATCCCTCGTCATTTGGTCATTACAGCCGCGACCCTGCTTGTGCTTGCGCTAGCCATGGCCTTCTATGTGCGCTCCATGCGATCCCGTGCAACTTACATGGCGCGTGGCGCACTGACAACACAGCCGGTCGCCGCGCCCGTTTCCGGCCCCGCCGAGCAGGTAACTCTTTACGTCGCATACGATGATGAAGGTGTCCTGCTAGCACAGGCATTCCGTATTCCATTACCTTCCGGACGCCAACAGCGAGCGGAAGAATTATTGCGCGCCCTTATCGGCGTTTATCTTGATAAATCATCGCCCCATCCTCTACCCCCGGGCTCGGATTTGCGGGGAGTCTATCTCGTCGATGCGCAACAAACCGGCGCGGGATCGGAACCCGGATTGGCGGTGGTTGACCTGAATGCCGCTTTCGCCGACGGCCACCGTTCCGGCGTGCTCGCCGAAAATCTGACCATTGCGTCGCTGGTGAAGACCCTGACTGCGAATATCTTAGGCATTACACGAGTCAAAATCCTGATCGATGGCCAGGCCCGCGAGACTCTAGCCGGGCACGCCGATCTTTCCGGCCTTATCGACGTTGCTGCCATGAACCAGATGGCCGGGGAATTGGCTAATCCTTAGCCCCGAAAGGCTGGCGAGATGGGCCCTTCATTTACAATGCTCACTTATGTATCGTTCGGACAATCGCTCTCCGGAACAACTGCGCCCCGTCAATATTATTCCTGAATTCATTTCGACCGCGGAAGGATCGGTATTGATTGAAGTGGGCAACACGCGTGTGATCTGCACCGCGTCCATCGAAGAAAGCGTGCCTCAATTCATGCGGAACAGCGGCAAGGGCTGGATCAGTTCGGAATACGCGATGCTGCCGCGCGCGACCCTGACCCGCACGCCGCGCGAAGTCGGTAAAGGCAGGCAGAGCGGACGCACGCATGAAATCCAACGCCTCATCGGACGGTCGCTTCGAGCTGTCGTAGATCTAGCGCGGCTTGGAGAACGCACAGTCTGGATCGATTGCGACGTAATTCAGGCCGACGGTGGGACCAGAACGGCTTCGATTACCGGAGCGTTCGTCGCGCTCGGCCTTGCTCTCGAAAAACTGGTGGAAGCGGGGACATTGACTTCAGTGCCGCTGCGCGATTTCGTGGCCGCCGTGAGTATTGGCATCGTGGATGGGGAAATCTTGCTTGATCTCTGCTACGAAGAAGACTCCCGGGCCGATGTAGATATGAATTTTGTGATGACCGCTGGACGTAAGCTCGTCGAAGTCCAGGCTACTGCTGAACATCAGGTATTCGATGAGCAGCAACTGGCGAAGATGATCGCGCTGGCCGGGCAAGGAGTGCAATCACTGATCGCAAAGCAGCAAGCTATTCTGAGCCAGCTGACTCTTAGGCAATAGGCTATCTTCCGATGAGCCCTCGCATTTGTCGCCGATTGCGATTCTTGCCGCCTAAGGCGAGATTTTAAAAACCGCACCCCGATTGTTAGTCCCACCCGAGAAGGTCGTTCCATAGCCATTGCCCTTTGCGTCCCCGATTAATCCGGCGTAGGGTTGGGCACCGTCAGGCGTGCCCGCAAAGCTGTAAACAACGTTCTCATTTCCACCGACGGTAACTCGAAAAATCGTGCCATAGCCAAACGCGCCGCCTTCGGACGTTGTGCTGTACCACGCACCTTGAGGATCGTGAATCAAGGCCCCAAGCGGGAGTCCTCCATCGTTCCCGCCCGTAAAGGTATGAAGAATTCGTTCCTTGCCCGCAGGGCTTACGACATAAACTTCGCCATAATTGCCGGTTGTCGTCCCGTAAAGATCGCCGTAGGAATCGCGTTGCACACCGGCCCAAGGGTAGGCGTCCGCGCTACCGTTAAAAGTGTGGACAATTTTTTCGCTGGTTCCGGAAAGTTGGTAAACCGTCCCCAGCCCAAAGGCGCCCCCGGCCTCGGCAGTTCCGTAAAGATTGCCTTGGGAGTCGCGAATCACACCGGCAAAGGGGTAGGCTCCGTCATTGGGGTATCCCAGGAACCTGTAGAGCACGGTTTCCACTCCCTGCGGCGAAATCTCAAAGATCGTGCCGAAACTGCCGGGCGCTCCTCCGTATTGAGTGGTCCCGTAGAGATTGCCCGCGCTGTCAATAATCAATGTACCGCGTGGATAGAAACCATCCGTACCTCCCATAAACGCATAAAGAACAGTCTCAACCCCGGAAGGAGTGACCTTAAATACCACGC
The DNA here is from genome assembly GCA_049515835.1 of Terriglobales bacterium. Taxonomy (GTDB): domain Bacteria; phylum Acidobacteriota; class Terriglobia; order Terriglobales; family Acidobacteriaceae; genus JAJPHW01. The sequence continues at coordinate 2,735 of JBEKTR010000207.1, read as the reverse complement.
CACATCCGCTGTCGCCGCAGGTGGTGGAACCCCCATAGAGGGTAGTCCCGTAAAGATTGCCTGTGGCGTCCATCACCAGCCCGCCGTAGGGCGTACCGCCGTCGAGGCCGCCTGTGAAGCTGTACAGGACTTCTTCAGTGCCGGCAGGGGTAAGCTCAAAGACGGCGCCAGCAGTGTTCGCCCCGCCCGCTTGAGTCGTGCCGTAAAGATTTCCAGACTTGTCCATCAGCAAAGGAGCCGACGGCTGCGAACCGTCTACATGGTTAAAGCTATACAAAATATCTAACGTTTGCGCGTGAATCGATAATTTCATGCCACTTATGAGCAACAGAAGGACGATCGCGAACCTCAAGAGAGGCAAACGAAAACAGGTTGGCGTAAGACGAGTGTGGCCCATTTTAACCTCCAGATGCGCACAGATAGCGCAAGCGCAGTTCAATCCCAATTGGCTGATCGTAAAGGTTCGATTTTCTTGGTCGATCTTTAGAAGTTCCGTGCCGAAATTATGTGACGAAGCGGAAGACGTTGGTGTGGCGATTCGAGCCAGAACACAGTTGTGGTTAATTTACGGGCCATGTGAGTGGAGTGTCAAGAGTGAGTGGTACTGAAGCGGAACTCGCGGAACCGCATGATTCGACCTTGACCAGGAGTTGTAGCCAAAATCCGCGCACAGGGATGACGCCGATCACATTTGGTTTACAATTGTCGGTCTCACGTAATGATCTTTTGAGTGTTCGAATCGGAGGAATTATGCAAATCACTCCCGGCAAACTGGCGGGGTTGAAGAAGGTGTCAAATAATCGCGGCGTGATCGCGGCGGCTGCCATGGACCAGCGCGGATCGCTGCAAAAATCCCTAGCCAAAGAAAAAGGCAGCGACGTCACCGATCAGATGATGGAAGAGTTCAAGATACTGGTAACAGAGGTGCTTACACCGCATGCCAGCGCGATTTTGCTCGACCCTGAGTGGGGATTGCCAGCCTCTAAGAAACGCGCGAAGAATTCTGGGTTGCTCCTGGCGTATGAAAAAACCGGGTATGACAAAACGGGCCCTGGGCGTCTGGGCGATCTGCTTGATCACTGGTCGGTGCGGCGGTTGCAAGAGGCGGGCGCGGATTGCATCAAGATTCTGCTCTATTACTCTCCGTATGATTCCAAAGACATCAATGACCGCAAGCACGCGTGGGTCGAGCGCATCGGCGACGAGTGTCGCGCACACGATATTCCCTTCTTTCTGGAATTTGTTGGATACGAAGACAGCGCGGACGAGAAGGGTTTGGAATATGCCAAGAAGAAGCCGCATATTGTGACCGAGAGCATGCGTGAGTTCAGCAAAGACCGCTATGGAGTAGATGTGCTGAAGGTCGAAGTTCCGGTGAACATGAAATTTGTCGAAGGCGTGAAGTGCTTTGCCGGAGGGAAACCCGCGTATAGCAAGAAAGAAGCGGTGGATTTATTCCACAAAGCCGCGGCCGCAGCGACCAAGCCGTTTATTTATCTATCGGCGGGCGTGAGCAATGCCGAGTTCACTGAGACCCTGGAACTGGCTGCGGAAACTGGAGTAAAGTTCAACGGCGTGTTGTGCGGTCGCGCGACCTGGAAAGATGGCATTCCGATTTATGCCAAGCAGGGCGCAGCAGCGTTCCGCAAATGGCTGGAATCGGAAGGCGTGAAGAACATCAACAACGTGAATGACCGCCTGAAAGCGGCGACGTCGTGGTATTCGATTTATGGTGTGGAGGCAGTGCCGGCGTAGGTTGGCGTTGAAGCTAGGCAAAGGAGGGCCAAAGCCCGCCTTTTTCTTGTTTCTGTGACTTTAGACTTCGATTAAAGATCCCTTCTTTGGCCGTCGAAGTTAAGATTGGGAGAACTGTTAATGAGGATGACTATCGATATCGACGATCGCCTCATGCGCAGAGCTATGGATTTTTGAAAGAACTGTTTCAAGAATTACCGAACTTGTTTCACGAATGATCATTAAAACGTCTTGATTCAAATGAATGCATTCAGGGTTCCTATTCCCACTCAATCGTGCCCGGCGGTTTGGAAGTGATGTCGTACACCACTCGGTTCACGCCTTTCACTTCATTCACAATCCGGCTCGACATGGTCTTTAGCACTTCGTGAGGAAGGTCAACCCAATCAGCGGTCATGCCGTCTTCAGAATGCACGGCGCGGACGGCGCAGGTGTATGCGTAAGTGCGCTGATCGCCCATCACGCCAACGGACATGACCGGAAGCAATACTGCAAACGACTGCCAGATTTTGCTGTAGAGCCCGGCCTTCTTGATTTCATCCACCACAATTTCATCGCAGTCACGGAGAATGTCGGCACGGTCTTTGGTGACTTCGCCCACAATGCGAACCGCAAGGCCGGGGCCGGGAAAAGGTTGCCGCTGCAAGATTTCTTCGGGCATGCCGAGATCGCGGCCAATCTTGCGGACTTCGTCTTTGAATAATTCTTTCAGCGGCTCGACGAGCTTGAGCTTCATCTTCTCCGGCAATCCACCTACGTTGTGATGCGATTTGATGACCTGCGACGGACCACGCACGGAGCGCGATTCGATTATGTCGGGATAGAGCGTGCCTTGCACCAGCCAGACGTTTTCTAAACCCGCTGGAGATTCTGGCCCTCCTCGAGTTGCGCTGAGGCCGTCTGACTTTAATATCTTTTGCGCCTCTTCTTCGAAGACAGCGATGAATTCGTTGCCGATAATTTTGCGCTTTTTCTCGGGA
>JBEKTR010000206.1:0-6617 GCA_049515835.1 Terriglobales bacterium | reverse complement strand
AGTTTTGGTGCCCAAACCAAGCTACCCGCTCTTCGATTTTCTTGCCGACCTGCAAGACGTCAAGCTCGTGCCCTTTCCGCTCCTCTACGATCACGGATGGCAAATCGATTTTCCGTCACTCCACAAATCCATCACCGACAAAACTCGCGCCGTCGTCCTCGTCAATCCCAATAATCCCACCGGCTCCTATGTTCGCGGCCCGGAACGGAGCGCCATCAATGATTTTTGCCGCCAGCACGGCCTCGCGCTCATCGTGGATGAAGTTTTCCTCGACTACAGCCTCGATAGCCATCCCCAAGCGACCTTCGCGACGAATCAGCAGAATCTAACGTTCACTCTCAGCGGCATCTCAAAAATCTCAGCCCTGCCGCAAATGAAGTTAGCGTGGCTCGTGGCTTCCGGGCCCTACGGGCTCGTGCAGCCCGCTCTCGAACGCCTCGAAGTCATCGCCGACACTTATCTCTCCATGAACGCGCCCATCCAATACGCGGCTCCCACGCTACTTCACCAGCGCCTTTCCATTCAGCCGCAATTGTTGTCTCGCGTTCGCGTCAATCTCGAGGAACTCGACCGGCAGCTCGCCCATCAACGGCATTGCGAGCGCTTAATAGTCGACGGCGGATGGTACGCCGTGCTCCGCGTCCCGGTCACGCAAACCGATGAAGACCTTGCCATTCAGCTTCTTCTCGAAGCTTCTGTGCTGGTTCACCCCGGCCATTTTTATGACTTTCATTCCGACGGCCACTTGATTTTGAGCTTGATCGTGCCGCCCGAGACTTTCCGCTCCGCCATCGCCCGCATCCTTCAAATTCTCTCGCAGTAAGTTTTGGGAATTGTCACGATCCACGTGGGGGCAGATGTCCTCACCTGCCCAGTCGAACGCACCTCGACAGCACGTATAAATATTGTCATTCAGAGCCGCACGCACCCGCGCTCAGCGCGGCGAGAACGCGCATAGGAATCTGCTTTTATGGAATCACACAGAGCTGTCATTCCGAATCCGCCTTGGCGGTGAGGAACCTACTTTGGAAGAAATGAAGAATACCCGAGGCTGCCCCACCATTTCGCGCCCTTTGCGAAAGGGTGGGAAACCTACGCCAATCTTTTCTCAGTATTTTTGCTGAAGAGTATTTCCACGGCTAGCAATCCCGCGCCAATCACAATCGCGCTGTCGGCGACGTTAAACGCCGGCCATTCATAGCGGCCCACATAGAACAAGAGAAAATCCACCACCTTGCCGGTCGCAAGCCGGTCCCACAAGTTGCCCAGCGCCCCGCCGAGTATCAGCGACAACCCGATGCCGGTGCTGTTCATCGCATGGCTGTTTTTCCAAAGAAGCGTCACCACAATGATCAGTGCCACCACAGAAAACGTCACCAGCAGCCAGGTTCGCCACGGAGAAGTCGCATCGGCAAAAAGCGAAAACGCCGCCCCGCGATTCTCCACATGCGTCAGCCGAAAAAATCCTGGAATAATTTGAATGCCATCATGTAGCGCAATATCCCGCGCCACCAGCCATTTGCTCAGGCGATCAAGCGCGACCACGGCAAGCGCAATAAGTAAATGAAAACGTCGCATGGCGTCAGGCGAGTTAGATGACATGAAAACCAATCGGAATCATACTTGTTCTGGCTGCCCCACCTTTTCGCGTTTTTGCGAAAGGATGGGCCCTACCGTCCCTCAATTTCCTTCAACACCGCGCTGCACCGCTCGCACACCGTGGGATATTCAGCATCTTCCCCCACATGCACCGAATAGTTCCAGCACCGCTCGCACTTCTGCCCATCCGCCTTCTTGATCTCAACTCTCAGGGCAAATTGGCCATTGCTTGCCTCGCCCCGCTGCACAGTGACGGCAGACACAATGAACAAATACCGCAACTGTTCTTGATATCGTGTCAAAACCGAAAACGCCGGCTCGGATGCCGTCAGCACAACCTGCGCTTCTAACCCAGTGCCAATCAACTTCGCCCCGCGCGCTTCTTCCAGCGCTTTTAGAACTTCCTCGCGAATGCTGCGCAGCAACGTCCAATCTTCCCGCGCCTTGGCATCATCGGGCCCGGCAATCTCAGCCTTGGCCGGGAACTTCGCTAGCGCCACGCTCGCGCCACGACCCGCCGCCGGCAAATATCCCCAGATTTCTTCGCAAGTAAAGCTCATAATCGGAGCCAGCAATCGAACCAGCGCTTCGCCAATTTGCCAAATGGCCGTTTGTGCCGCGCGTCGTTTCGACGAATTCGGCGCAGAAATGTACAGCCGGTCTTTCAACACATCGAAGTAAAACGCGCTCAACTCCACCACGCAAAAATGATTCACTCGCTGGTAAATACGATGAAAAGCAAAATCTGCATAATACTGCTGCACATCTGTTGCCATGTCCGCCGTCAACCACAACATGTATTGATCAATGGCATCGAGTTTTTCGAACGGCACTGCGTGCTGCGCCGGATTGAATCCATCCAGATTGCCCAAAATGTAGCGGAACGTATTGCGGATCTTTCGATAATTCTCCGCTACCCGCTGCATCAGGTTTTCCGAACCCGCAACGTCATCGCGGAAGTCCACCGACGAAACCCACAGCCGGACAATCTCTCCGCCCAACCGATTGGCGATATCCACGGGATCGACGTCGTTACCTTTCGACTTCGACATCGCGTGGCCTTGCTCGTCGAGCGTCCATCCCGGCGTCACGGTCATGCGAAACGGCGTGTGACCGCGAACTGGTAAAGCGCAGAAAAGGGAAGACAGGAACCATCCCCGGTATTGGTCGCCGCCTTCCAAATACAAATCCGCAGGCCAGGGCAAGCCATCATGTCCCAGCACCGCCGCCTGGCTCGACCCCGACTCAAACCACACATCGAGGATGTCGGTCTCTTTCTTGAACTCCGTGCCATCGCAATGCGGACACTTCGTTGCCCCCGGCAGCACCGTATCCGCTTCCGGCGTGTACCACGCGTCCGCGCCCGCTTTCGCAAATAGCCCGACCACCGCGCGATTCACGTTCTTATCGTTTAACGGCTTGCCGCATTTCTCGCACAGGAACACCGCAATCGGCACGCCCCAAATCCGCTGCCGCGAAATGCACCAATCGGGACGCGTCGCAATCATGTTGGAGATTCGCTCTTCACCCCACGCCGGGTCCCACTTGGCTTTCTTCACTTCCGCCAAAGCCCGCTCACGCAAAGATTCATTGGACCCGTCGGGCATCTTCGCTTCCATCGAGATAAACCACTGCTCCGTCGCCCGGAAAATAATCGGATTGTGGCAGCGCCAGCAATGCGGATAAGAGTGCTCAATGTCGCGCCGCCCCATCAGCGCGCCGCGAGCCGCTACCAATTCAACTATCGGCTCGTTCGCCTTGAAAACCTGCAAGCCGTCGTACTCTGGCAAGCCGTTGTGAATGCGTCCTGAGGCGTCCACGTCGCAGGTCAGTTCAATCTGATATTTCACGCCCGTCGCAAAGTCGTCCGCGCCATGCGCGGGCGCCGTGTGAACCGCTCCCGTGCCTTGTTCGGTCGTGACGTAATTCGCCAGTACTCCCTGAATTTGCCGGTCAAGAAAAGGATGCAGGAAGACCGTATGTTCGAGCATGTTCCCCGGAAATTCTGCGATTTCTTTCGCGTCTTCCAATTTGCACGCGGCCTTCGTCGCTTCCGCTAAATCGCGGGCGACGATATAAACTTTTCCGTCCTCCGCATTTTGCAACGCCACATAAACAAAATCCCTGTTGAACGCGACCGCCCGCGACGCCGGCAAAGTCCATGGCGTTGTCGTCCAGATGATGGTGTAAACCTCTTTGCCCGCGAGTCCCGGGTCGATCTTTTCCGCAGGCGAAAGCATCTTATAGCGCACATAGATGCTGGGGCTCTTGTGGTTTTCATACTCCACTTCTGCTTCCGCCAGCGCGGTTCGGTCGTGAATGCACCAATAAACCGAGCGCAATCCCTTGTAGATGAAACTGTTCTCGAAGAAAGCAAAGAAGGTCTCAATCACCGCCGCCTCGTACGACGGATTCATCGTCGAATACGGATTATCCCATTGCCCAAATACGCCAATCCGTTTGAATTGCTCGCGCTGCAAGTCGAGGAACTTCTGCGCGTACTTCCGGCACTCCAGCCGCACGTCGCTGGGATTCATTTGCAGCTTCTTGCCGCCCAGCTTCTGATCTACTTTGATTTCGATGGGCAAGCCGTGGCAGTCCCACCCCGGAACATAGGGCGAATCGAATCCCGCCATGGTTTTCGACTTCACAATGAAGTCTTTTAAGCACTTATTCAGCGCGTGCCCCAAATGCAACGGCCCATTGGCATACGGAGGCCCATCGTGCAGCACATAGAGCGGCGCGTCTGCGCGCGCCGCTCGAATCTGCCCATAAATGTCCATTTCCTCCCAGCGCGCCAAAATTTTCGGCTCATTCTGAGGGAGGGAGGCCTTCATGGGAAAGGCGGTTTTGGGCAAGTTTACGGTCGATTTCAGATCAAGCGGCACGCGCGTAGTTTCCTCAAAATAATGGGTTTCTTTCAATTATAGGGAGCATCGCGCAGCGCGTCTATTCGCGCTACAAGCACTCTGGGATTTTGGCGCGCAACCGCAGAGTGGTTGTAGAGGTGCAATTGCGTATGCGCGAGACCAAAATCCGGCGATAAAGCAAAAAATCAGGTGTACAATTTTTTACAGACCGCGGACGCTGGTTTTGCATCCAACTAACTCAGTTTGCGGGTATTACGCGAGATAAAAACACCCGCAAGCAACTTCGCGGCGTAGATGTTCATCCAGTTATGTGAACGCTTTTTTGGCTGGCAGGGAACTGCAAAATAAAGATTCTCAACAATTAAGATTTAAAGATAGTAAGAACGAAATATGGCGAGCGTCGAGGTCAATCCAAAGCCCGAAACAAACGTAGAATCGGCTCCTCCTGAGCTGAATCTATTAATGTCGAATTCCACGTTTGATGAACCCTTGTGGAAATCCCTGTTCCGGAACCTTGACGAATTCTTCTTTCCCAAGAAGCTGCCGCCGCTCGTCCTGACTTCGAAGCCAATCCCCGTCAATGACATCTGGGGATTCTATAACTACAAGAAAAATGGCGTGTTGGGCTCGACCGTCGCACACCTTCTGCTTATTGCAGCCATTATCGGGTTAACCATTTTGGGTCGTCGCGTGGTCAAGCAGATTGAGGCCAAGCCGACTGTCGAATTGATCGATCCCACCGATATTACGCTGAAGCCGTCGAAAGACATCTCTGGCGGCGGTGGCGGTGGTGGCGATCGCGATAAATTGATTGCCAGCAAAGGCAAACTGCCGAAGCTCGCGATGGATCAGATCACGCCGCCCACTGTCGTGGTGCGGAATGAGCAGCCGAAATTACCTGTCGAGGCTACGGTGGTGGTGCCGCCGCAAATCAAAATTTCATCGAACATGCCGAACATTGGCGATCCAACCTCCATCCCGACCATGGTCGCCTCCAACGGCACCGGTTCGGGCGCTGGCATTGGCTCAGGTTCTGGAGGCGGTGTGGGCGTGGGTTCAGGCCCTGGCGTGGGTGCTGGCCGGGGCGGTGGAATTGGCGGCGGTGTGTTCAAGGTAGGCGGCGGCGTTTCTGCGCCGAAACCAATTTTTGATCCAGACCCTGACTATTCAGAAGAAGCGCGTAAAGCGAAATATCAGGGAACGTCAGTAGTGTCGATGATCGTCGGCCCCGATGGTCGTCCGCGCGACATTAAAGTTACCCGCACCCTGGGATTGGGACTCGACGAAAAAGTCGTAGAAAAACTTAGTACCTGGCGCTTCGAACCCGCCGTAAAAGACGGCAAACCCGTGGCCGTCGAAATCAGCGTGGAAGTGGACTTCCGGCTGTATTAGAGACCTATCCGGCTAACCTCAACCGAGCCCCTTATTATCTGAATTCCTTTTGGCTGCGGGAAATTTACTCGCTCTCCGTCCCCACAACTCCCACCGAGAAGCGGTCGCATCCCGTGCCCTGACAAGCGCCGGTGTTCCCCCACGTGGGCCAGAAGAAATATCCGAACACGCCGGAATCATAAAATGCGCCATCCGCCGGTTCGAAACCGACAGATCGCTTGCGTGGTGTGTCTTCCACGTCTTCAAGGTAGTACGCCGCCGCGGCGCATGCCTTGTCGATCGGATTCTTGCATTCTGGCACGAGGCTCATCCAATACTCGCCCGCTGTCAGCACCACCGGAGGATCAATCGTCGCCTGCGTGACATACTCCTGCATACCGTTAGTGCCGCGTCCCGTGGCCGTATAAGTCGCCGGCGCCGCGCCGTTGGCCACGACGGTGCCGTAATTCCCCTGGCTCATGCCGCTTTGAATCGCCCAGATCGCCTCTTGCGGATCAATCACATTGGTATAAGAGAGACTCACGCCAAAAAGTTCTGTAATCGTCCACGTCTTGCCCGCAGGAACCACAAAAGGAACATAAACGATGGCGCCGCTCACCACTGAGGTCGTGAGTTCATTTTGCAACGCGTTTGCTTTCGGGTTCTTCGCGTCGAAGTCTCCGCCGTAAAGCAACACGTTGGGTTTCTGGGCAAGGCCTTCCTGGGCCGATGAAAATTGCCCCATGCACATCGCTATCACTAAAACATAAAGACACT
>JBEKTR010000205.1:0-10204 GCA_049515835.1 Terriglobales bacterium | reverse complement strand
CTTGATGATTTCCTTGTACTGCTCAATCGCCAGCGCCAGCACATTGTCCGAACCCTCGCCGGATTGCAAATCACCTAGCGACTTCAGGTAAATCTGTCCCAGCAGCTTGCGTGCTTCAAGATTGTTAGGGTCTTTCTTCAGAATGTCTTGCGCTTCCACGACCGCATCCCGGATGCGGCCTGTCTTCGCATAAAGTTCAGCCAATCCCGATGTCAAATATTCTGACGATGGATCCGCTTCAATGGCCAGCCGGTATTCCTCAATCGCTTTCGTTGCCAGATCGCTGCGCGCGTACATCGCCATCTGCTCTTCGTACATGTGCGCCAATGCGTAGTGATAGTAGGAATCGGCCCGATCAGCTTTGCGAGCGGTCTGGGTGGTACTACCTGGCGTCGTCGGAGACGTAGCTTGGGACGGGGCAGCCTGGGGTGAAGCAGATGGAGACCCAGTGGCGGGAGCTTGAGGCGTCGCTGGAGACTGCGCCAAACTCAGAACGCTAACCAACAGCACGATTGCAACAGCGGACGTACTCTTCATCGAGGCCCTTCGGATTGCGGAAATCACTACGTTTGGATGCCTATTCTGCGTCGGCAGGTGCTGGTTTATTGTAAACCTTGGTAAAGCCAAGTGTATGAAAAGGATTGTAAAACTGGGCATCCTTTCGCAGCCGGAAGTACAGGCCCTTCGAGCGTCGAAAGGTGATGGGCGGCAAGCGCTCGCAGCCGCATAACCTCAGGATTCTTCTAACTTTACCTGCCGACCGTGAGACTTCTAGTGCCGGAAGTGCCTCACGCCGGTCAGAATCATCGCCAATCCCAACCGGTCAGCCGCCTCAATCACTTCCTGGTCTCGCACCGAGCCGCCCGGCTGGATAATTGCCGTTGCGCCGACCTTGGCAATTTCTTCGACGCCATCAGGGAAGGGAAAGAACGCGTCGGAAGCAGCCACAGTGCCTTTCAGCGGCAAAACAGCCTTGGCTGCGCCGATGCGGCAGGAATCCACGCGGCTCATCTGCCCGGCGCCCACCCCGACCGTTTGCCCGTCGCGCGCATAGAGAATCGCGTTTGATTTCACGTGCTTGCAGACTTTCCAAGCAAACAGCAGCGCGCGTTTTTCTTCGGGCGTCGGTTGCCGCTTGGTCACAACTTTCAAATCGGCCTCTATCAATGGGCGAACGTCGTTGTCCTGCACCAAAATTCCGCCCGAGACATTCTTCAGCACCCACTTCTGCGGCACGTCTTTGATTTCAACCAACCGCAAGTTCTTCTTCGCGGCAAATTTCTCTCTTGCTGCTTCGTCGAATGACGGCGCAGCGATCACTTCGACAAACAACTTCGCCATTTCTTCAGCAGCGGCCGCGTCAATCGGGCGATTCACCCCAATCACTCCGCCAAACGCCGAAACCGGATCGCATTCGAGTGCCTTCTTGTACGCCTCCGCTAGCGTCTTTCCCGTCGCCGTTCCACATGGATTCGTGTGCTTGATGATCGCGCACACTGGTTCTTCGAACTCTTGCGCTAAATCCCACGCGGCTTGCAAGTCCACGATGTTATTGTAGGAAAGCTCTTTGCCTTGCAGTTGCTTCGCATTGGCTACGCCCGTCGCCGAGCCGTCGGTGTACATCGCCGCTTTCTGATGTGGATTTTCCCCGTAGCGCAAGTCAATCGTTTTGCGGAAAGACAGCCGCAAATTCTCCGGGAAAGCAACTGATGCGTTGGTGCCTCCCGGGTTTAGACCCTCAAGCGTGGAGGCAATTGCCGAATCATAAGCGGCGGTTGTGGCAAACGCCTTCTGCGCCAGCTTCCATTTCGTCGCCCGGGAAAGCGCACCGCCCGATTTCGCCATCTCTTCGGCAATCGCGTCGTAATCCGATGGCGAAGTGACCACCGCAACATCCTGGAAATTCTTCGCCGCCGAACGGATCATCGAAGGCCCGCCGATATCGATGTTTTCGATGATTTCTTCAAAGTGAACGCCGGGCTTGGCCGCAGTTTTCTCGAACGCGTAGAGATTCACCACCACCATGTCAATCGGCGGTATGCCGTGTTCTGCAACCGCAGCTTTGTGCGCCGGCAAATCGCGGCGATGCAGAATCCCTCCATGCACCTTGGGATGCAGCGTCTTCACCCGCCCATCGAGCATTTCGGGAAAGCCGGTGTGCTCGGAGATGTCTTTCACTTTCAGACCCGAATCGCGCAACAGCTTCGCCGTTCCTCCGGTGGAGATCAATTCCACGCCCGACTGCGCCAGCTTCCGGGCAAACTCCACCAGCCCGGTCTTGTCGGTGACGCTGAGGATGGCGCGTTGAATCTTCGCTGTTTCCGAGGACGTTTTTGAAGACGGCTTCGACGATGTTTCCGAGAACGTTTCCAAGCTGGACACTGGGGCTCCCTATGCAACCAAGAAGTGAAGTGGAGACTTAGATTTTATCAGGATGGGGCATGCAAGATGTAAACGCGACAGCGTAAGAGAAAATACATCTAAGCCTTGGCCTGTAACCGTAGTCGCACTAAGAGTCGTCAACGATCCATCCGGGTTGATTGAGAATACGTCAATTTCGTCGGCAGGTGCGCCCATGGCCATCGTGTTTCCCGTCACTGCAATATTCCCGTTCTCTTCCGAGCTGCCTACTATTTGTGCATTCGTGACAGCTAGTTTTAGCGGATTTTCTGTGAAATCGGCAGTGATGACTCCGTTTATTGAACCAAAGTACAAATTGCCTGAACCTGAGAACCCTGCAGCACTAAAGAATGGCGAGATCGGCACATCAATCTGAAGAGAGTTCGGCAACGGCCAGTTTCGAGGCTTTACCAGGCCATTGCTTGTGATTTCTGCGGTCAAGGCATACCCGTTTTCTCCTACGTTGCCATGAACGAGAGCACTCAGTACGACGAATTTACTGTCTCGCGTAAAATCAAGTCCATAAAAGTTACATGTCACTGTCAAATTACATGGGTTAGCCAAATAACCTACATCCGTCAACGACCCTGAAGTGCCGTCGATGCGGAACATCTCTGTCATACCGGGAGTTTCTACAGTGGTATCAAAAGGGATTATAAGAGCTTGGCCGTTCGGGGAGACTTTAATTGCACCTACGGCGTCTCCACCCAGGGGTATATAAGAAGAAATAAAAGTAAGAGAACAATCGGAATTCACCTGCCATGCGCCGATGTTCCCTGTATAGCTATAGCTGGCATAGAGAAATTTTCCATTTGGGGTTAGGGCCAAGCTGCCACCGTTGTAGCTTGCGTTCAAAGCAGCATTTGAATAATTTCCGACAAGAGAATATTTTGTTGCAGCCGAGAACGCAGCTATGTCGCTAGAGTAGGCGTTTAGTGCGAAAATGCAGGCCCCTTTCGCAGTAATGGCTTGTTCTATATTCGCAAAGTTCACGTGAACGCCCGATAAACCGCCCAGTCCAGTTCCGTTCGTATCAAAGTCTCCGACCTGTTTCAACGCTCCGCTTGACGTGTCTAAAGTGTAGATCGATATAAAATTCTCGAAATATTTGCGATCACATATTCCGTCGCCGCAAAACTAGAAAGACAGAGCGTAAGAACACACGAAGCTAAAAGCACGCTTCTAAAGAAAATCTTCATAGGCCGAAACCTCAAGCTTCCGGGGGAGGGAACAACGAAATCGTCTAACTCACTACAAGGCACCAACATACTACGTTGTCACCGCCCCTTCCGCAAGGCGAACGCGAAACGAGCCGTTACCTTCAAATTTTAGCTTTGTACCCACATTGTCATCCCGATGTGCCCGCGTTTTCACCAGCGGGCCGAGGGATCTCGCGCGGAGCTTAACAGCCCTCCCATCTCCACACCCTACAATTTGATAAATTAGTACTCTAACCACTTTTGCCACTTTTGCCGGGAACTCATCCCAAGGAGTCTCATGATTAAGAGCGACCGCTGGATCCGCAAAGCCGCACACGAACGCGGCATGATCAATCCCTTTTCCGAAAAGCAGGTTCGCGAAGGCGTTATCTCCTACGGCTTGTCTTCTTACGGCTATGACCTGCGCGTTGCCGATGAGTTCAAGATTTTTACCAACGTCAACACGACCGTGGTCGATCCCAAGAACTTCGACGAGCGGTCGTTTGTTACCGTGCGTTCGGACGTTTGTATCGTCCCGCCCAACTCTTTCGCTTTGGCGCGGTCGGTGGAGTACTTTAAAATTCCTCGGGAAATATTGACCATCTGCGTGGGCAAGTCCACTTACGCCCGTTGCGGGATTATTGTGAATGTCACGCCTTTCGAGCCGGAGTGGGAGGGCTTTGTCACCCTCGAAATTTCAAACACCACGCCCCTGCCGGCCAAAATTTATGCCAACGAAGGTCTGTGCCAGATTCTTTTCTTCCAATCGGATGAAGTCTGCGAAGTCAGCTACGCGGATCGCAAAGGGAAGTACCAGGCGCAAAAGGGAATTGTGCTGCCGAAGTTGTAGGAAGCGAAGAGGGAGTGCGAGCCCAAGTCGAATTATTATGATGTATTACATTGTAATGCAGCGTAATGTATCTGTGGTATGCCTACCAATGAAAAGCTCGTCACCTTCCGTGCTCCGGCCGAAAAAATAGAAGCCCTGGATTCACTCGCAGGCGCCAAAGACCGGCCTCGCAGTTATCTCATCAATGAGGCAATCGCCAACTACATCGAACTGCATGCCTATCATGATGGGCTAGTTCTCAAGGGACTCGACGATCTGCGCAAAGGAGGAAGTACTCAAGCGTCTCCGAAATAAAGGCCGGCGCTCGTGATCGAGTGGGCCAGGCAGGCGATCCGCCAGCTTGACCAGGCTTATGGTTATATCGCACTTTCGAACAGCGAGAACGTTTCTAGGCAGGTCACGTCGCAAATCATCAAAAGTATAGAGCGGTTGGCGGCATTCCCGATGCTAGGCCGGCTTGGGCGGGTTCCTGGCGCGCGCGAGGCGGTGATTCCAGAAACGCTATTTATCGCAGCATACACATTGCAAACGAACAGAATCGTGATTCTTGCCATCTATCACGGAGCCCAGAAATGGCCGGACGCGTTCTAGTCGAATGACCCATTCAATCGGTCCCCAGATAACGGGGCCGCTCTGACGCAGGCTTGAGTTGGGACGTGAATTTGCAGGGAAGGCGCGGCTTACTAGTCCTTCGGCATTGGTGTGCTCGGGCGAGGCGCTTGGTTTGCCCTGGGTTGCGGGCCGTGACTGCGGTTCAGCGGGTATCACTCGCTGGCGCCGAACTCCAACCAAAGCGGTAAGTCAGGCTCAAACTGGCGTACGACGGTATCCTCACACCGACGACTTCGCTGACCGGATTTGCGGGAACCGCGCCATTTGGGCCCAGACCCATTTTTCCGGGCCCATAAACTCCCGCGATGGCAAAATTTTCCGTGGTCTGCCCGGTCCAACCGCTTGCGATCATCGCATTGATGCCGACATTGAGTCTTCCCTGAAGGAAAGGCCGGGCCAATGCAAAGCGAAACTCCTTGTTGGCAGTACCAACGCAGTAGTAGTTGAGCGCATCCGGGTCTCCGTTTAAATAGGCCTGTTCATTGCACCCATCGCCCACGACCCTTTGGCCCACGTATTCAAACTCGCCCTTAACTTGCAGATGCAAAGGCAAGTTCTGATAGGTACCAAGCAGATCGCCAATAAGGCGCGGGGCTTCCGGGATAATCGAATAGGCCGTGTTCACAAGGCGCGCGTCTGCCTGCTCAAAAGTTGCCTCCAAGGATCCATTCCGAATTTTTTGTCTGAGTGTGACCGCCAAATAACGAATACGGCCGGGCCCCAGATCGAATTGCAGCCCCTGGTCGGGATCTATCTTCCCGTACTCTGCGCTTTGGGTTTCGTGACCGAGCGTAAGCTTTAGATCGGTGCTGCGAAACGCCTTGCTGACGACTATCTGATAAGAACGCGCCGTCTCCACCGCCTGGGGCTGGACGGGATTATTCAAAGTCGTCCCCAGCCGCGGATCTTCCGTGAAAAACGATTTCCCAAAACTTAGCGAGATCATCGGAGCCATCCGGGCAGAACCAGGCAAGAATGTAAGCGTCGATTTAGGAGAAGTCAGACCTACCCACTTCGACCAAGAGTTGGCAGGAGTAATTAGATCGTCGTTGTCAATACGGATCTCATCGCGGCGAAGCCCTGCATAGTAGCGAACATGCCTCCCCAACGCTCCTTGCACCGCAACGAATGGCGTTACCGGCGAGATCGTGACGTTGTTCCCGTTAATCGGAATGAAGGGTCCATAGCGCGAAGGCGCGGCAGGGTTGTAGAAATTGTAGTGATCGAGGTCATCACGGCGAGGCGCCTCACGCTGGTAATCGATTCCCCCCAGCACCGTAAAGCTCTCGGCAATTCTGTTAACGTACGTCGCGTTCCCGCCGGTTACCGTGCGAAACTCGCTCTGGCGAATTAATCCGAGTCCAAAGTCAGAATAGAGAGACAGGTTGTAAGTACGGAAGAGTCCTGAAAGCTGCAATTCTTGATGGTGGTCGAGCTTCCAGACGTCATTCAACGCTGCGAGCGCCGTATGGGTCTGCTCTTTCTGCCTCGGATCAATCGTATCGGGGTACTCCACCCACCCGGCCGCCGCATCGACAGAATTGAACCCGTAAATGGGACGAACGCCGGCCACGTATCCATAACCGACGTATGCGATTCCGAGCAGCGTCAGCGTATGGTCTCCCGCATGGAACACCTGCCCACCGTTCAGTTTGAATTGTTTGCGATGTTCCAGACGGTCAAGGAAGCCGTTGCCAAACGAACCTTCCACGGTTATCCATGAATTTGGCGATGGGCTCATGCCCGCGCTGAGCGTTGCGTCCCGATAATCGGTCGTCAGAGAGACAAATGGATTGAGGTATGAACGCAATCCATAGATCGCGGCCAGATTCAGTGCATGATCGCCCTCGCGCACGTTGTACGCCCCGCCATCTATTTGAACGCTATCAATCACGCTCGCGACATAAATATTAGGATCGGCGTAGCCGTTGCCATGCGCGTTCGCCGATAGATTATTCGGGATTAGATAACTCCCCATCTGGATGTATTGTGCGATGGGTTCTCCGTGATCGCCTGCCACGCCTGGAGCAAAGTATTGCGGGGCCTTGATTCCACCCGATGCTGTCTCAATGGGGTATCCGGGAATCGAGATCGGCGCTCCCGGTCGGCCGGGGTTGGCCTCGAGCAACTTTTCCGTAGCGAAGACCTTCATTGCCGGATCGGGTGACATCACGTCCATCCTATTCACGTCGGCGGTGATCGCGATGCTCTCGGCCCGAACGGCAAGTTGCGTCATCTTCACTTGGACCTCGGGGCCGCCGCTCATCGCCAACGTGACCGGCTGCTCCACCGTGCGAAATCCATCCGCCTTAACTCGAAGCACGAGTTTTCCCGTCGCAGACCACTTTATTTGAAACGAACCGTCACTTGCGGAAGTACTCTCTACCAGAACGCGTCCATGGTCAACCAGCTGCACGGACGCCTGTGGCAAGCTCTTTCCTTGCGGGTCGCTGACGTGGCCGTGGAGAACGGCTTCCTGCGCCGCCACGGCACACGGTAGGAGGAATATCAATGCAATCGTCAATTGAAATTCCCTCATGCTAGGAATATACCGTTCGTTCCGCCATCCAACACCCGGCCATCGAGCGTTTCTGATTGGAGCAGCAGGTCGGCGGATTCCGAGCGCCCGCAGTCATTCCGGGTACGTCGTTTTTCGCGGATTGGCGGAAAAAAAAGGCGCAACGGCGATTCTTGCCATCGACCGGGCCCCGAGGACGGCCGTGCGCGTTTTAGCTTGGATCAGTGCGGGAAGTCCACCCAGAGCGTCTCAAGCTGAGACGCGATTATTCCTGAAATGGGATTTTTTCTCCCAACCCATGTAATATCAATAGTTTGCAAGAATTTTGTATGTACAATACGGTACCAACAGAACGTTCCTTAAGGAACGTTAGAACGAAAAGTGCGCCTTTTCGAGGCCTACTTTTCGCTCTCTTTATACATGTATTTGATCGACGGCTTGAAAATCATGAGGTTGGGGGCGCCGATGCGGTTGATTTTGAGGCAATCCTTGTCGTACCACTCGATGATGCCGCGGACTTCCTCGCCGTCATGCAAGACCAATATCATCGGCGTCTTGGTTTGCATTTGCTTCTGGTAATAAAAGTTCTCGGCGTTGGTATGCTCGGGGGGCGGTGTCTTTTTTGCCCCGCCGTTGGCATGGCCGTGATTACGGTCCGCGCGCTCTCGCGGCGCAGACGATGGAGCCGCATGTTGTTGCGAGGAATGATGGTTATTGTCGCTGCGGTTGAGCGATGGGCGGATGAGCTTGCGGTTGGCAAACTCCTCGGACGCTACGCTGCGCTCGGCTGGCATGGAGTCGATCGCATCTTTCATTGGTTCACCTGCATAACGTCAACCTGCATGAAGGCACGCTTTCATTGCGGGCCACAACCCGTGGCGCGACTTGATTGTGGATACAGGGTTTGGAACTTTTGACTAACGTAGCACAGGAATCGAGGGATGACAATACGCATCCTGCACCAACGGCGCGGACCGAATGCCTAGGCGCTGGGCTCTAACGCGGTGGCAAAAGCGTCAAGGGAAAGCGAGCGCATGAGATTGCGCCGCATGCCCCGTTCCACATCGGCGAGTCGATCGGCGGCTTGGGCGATCCAATCGAAGCCCGTGGATTCAGCCAGCTTTTGCAACTCAGATTGAATATCAGTATTGCGGACCAGTTGCGGCGTTCCTGAATTGATGAACATTAAATCTTGCAAAACTGAGTAGGTCGTACGAAGAAGGGCTTCGATTTTTTCCCGACCTTCCGCGCCAGCGCGAAAGGTTTCCGTCATCTTGAAGAGTTCGGTGTGGTCGTTGCGCCGCGATGCGTTGAGTAAGACGAGCGCCTGAGTGCGCGCGGCGATATAGGCTCCCAAGTCGAAACTGCTGGCACGTCCAACGGCCCCCTCAGCCAACCGGGCCACCAGGGCCCGCTGCTTGGCACTCCATTCAGGGCGATGCCGCAGCAGATACTCTTCGATCTCTGCCGTCGAGAGCGGGGCGAGCGTGGCCGTCATGGAGCGCGAGCGCAACGTGGGCAGAAGTTCGCCCGGATTTGTGGTGAGAAGGAAAATTGTCGCGAACTCAGGAGGTTCTTCGAGAACTTTCAGCAAAGAGTTGGCCGCTTCTTTCATGAAGGCCGAATCGGTGAAGACGTAAACGCGCTCTTTGGCGTCGCCGGGGCGGAAGTAGATCGTTTCGATCACACGGCGGACCTGGTCCATCTTGATCATGAGCTGCGGAGGGTCCGGCGGGATGACAAGAACGTCTGGATGAGTTTGTACGTATAGTCTGGTCTCTTTCTTGTCGGACTCGCGAAGGCCCTCGCGGGTCTCGATGGCTTCGGCGACGCGCGCGTCAAGATCTTCGGACTGCGCGATGCGAGTGCAGTTAGCGCACTTGCCGCAGAAGTCAGGGAGGCCATTGGTCATTTGCGGGTCGAGGCAATTCAAGGCCTTGGTCAACATGAGGGCGAGGGTGTATTTGCCAGCGCCTTCGGGGCCGGCGAGAATGACTGCCTGCGGGAAGCGGTTATGCGCCAACATATCGCGCAGGCGATTTACGACTTCGGAGTTGCCGTAAAAATCAGAAAAGCCCATAAAAAATATTTCACCACAGAGACACGGAGACACAGAGAAACACAAGTTCCAGATCGTTATCTTTTCAATTTTAGGCGCGTAGATACAATTCCGAGAACCTTTCTGTGTGTCTCGTTGGGCGTGCCGCGGGCGTCCACGATGCTTACGCGGTGCGTCTCACGCTTGCCGATATCCAAATAGGCCTGATGAACGCGCGCAAAAAAAGCGCGGTTCTCGCGCTCGAATCGGTTTTCGTCGGTCTTTTTACTGTTTTTTGAGGCATGCAGCGAATTGCGCTGCCGGGCGCGAGAGACACTCATAGCGACGTCGCAGTCCATCAAGATAGTGAGGTCGGGCTGCAAATTCCCGCAAAGAATGCGGTGCAGTTCAAGGACCGGTGCGCTGCCCAACTTGCGTCCGCCGCCCTGATAGGCCTCGGTGGAGTCGGTGAAGCGGTCACAGAGCACAATTTTTCCAGCGGCTACGGCGGGCTGAATGACTTCATGAATGTGCTGGGCGCGGGAAGCGAACATGAGGGCGAGTTCGGCGTATGGGTCGAGGCCGGT